>CAYWOV010000203.1:0-3262 GCA_964459965.1 uncultured Planctomycetaceae bacterium
GGCAGGAAGTTGCCGATCGTCGAGCCGGGAAAGTAAACCGCGGAATGCGTCGCAGTCCGCAGCGAACGCGGCAAGGCGAAGTCTTGCGTGAAGTCCGCGCAGACAGGCAGAACCTCGATGCGTGGATAATCTCGGGCCAGTTCGCGAGCCGTCTG
The DNA here is from genome assembly GCA_964459965.1 of uncultured Planctomycetaceae bacterium. Taxonomy (GTDB): domain Bacteria; phylum Planctomycetota; class Planctomycetia; order Planctomycetales; family Planctomycetaceae; genus DASPSM01. The sequence goes on from CAYWOV010000203.1 coordinate 156, forward strand.
CTCTAAGTGCTCGCCTGAGATGTCTACCGGAACGTACGCCGCCAAATCGGGCAGGCCATCCAACAGGTAGCGAGTTTTAACGCTGCTGCCGCTGCCGTACTCGACCAGCATGGCATCGGGGCCGATCTGTGCTCCCATCTCGGGCGCAAACTGGTCCATCAGGGCCAGTTCCGCACGTGTCAAATAATACTCGTCCAGTTGGCAGATCCGATCGAACAGCTCAGAGCCGCGCTGGTCGTAGAAATATTTGCACGGCAAACATTTGGGCCTCGTCCGCAGCCCGGCAATCACGTCACGCAAGAATGCCCAACGAGCGCTTGAGGCGCGCTTTTGTACCGCAACGGAAAGGTCCATAAACGCTCATCTCTCTTGGAGGTCGATCAATGTGGGTTGTGCGAGAAGACGATTTCCGGCGGACCTATTATACGGCCCGGATTGGGTTCGTGGCTCTAGATTTCTTTCAAACACTCGTGAACGAACATGACGGCCATCGCTCCCTCGCCGACGGCCGAAGCGACGCGCACGTTCCCGGCAGAGACCACGCCTCGGCACCTCGTCTCGAGCAGGACCTGCGGCCGCTGGGCCGTCCAGTGGGCGGACCCCGCGAGGACCGGCCCCGTTCGATCGAATCCCTACGCGCCCGTCCCTCTTAGCCTCCTCGGCCTTGCAAGTACGGGAGGGCCTGCTCCGGCACGTCCACTTCTATCTGATCGACATAGCACCAGGCCCACTCCTCGCCCGTCTCGAACGACGCCACCACAGGGTGGTGCGTGTGATGCGCATGCTTGGTGGCGTGGCGGCCAGGCGAGCTGTCACAACAGCCGACATGGCCGCAGCTCAGACAGAGGCGGAGATGAACCCACGGCGTGCCTAGTTTCAGGCACTCTTCACACCCTTCCGGCGTGCGGGCGGGAACGGGGTGAAGACCGATCTCATGTTCGCAAATCATTACTGAACCCCCCCCGTCAAAGACACATCCTAACCGTGATCTCACTTCTTGCCACGCGGATCAACAAGCTTCCAGGGCTGTGAAGCGACCTCCCTCGAGAGTGTATTGGGGGACGAGGCCGTGCAACAGATGTACCAAGGCAGTCTGTTTGGCAGCGGCTGGCGGCTTCTTAGATGTTAATCGCTGGAGAAATTGCTTTCGCAAGTCTTCCCAAATGTTCGCCGCAACCCAGGGAGGAATGTGTGGCAACGTCCTTGAGCTTCCCGAGAACAAAATGGCGTCTTGCGTCAAATTGGCGTCGTTCGTTTGGCTGTTTGTTGTCTCAACAAATCGAGGGGTTCCTGCGTGGGCCGCTCAATAAGGAAGATTATTGTGCGACTTCCATGTCACGTCGAGGGTCGCTCGTTTTCTGACGGTTTCCAACGCGGGAACGGCAATGTCTTCGCTTGCAAGGCAAAGTCTTCCTGGCCTATCCAGCCGATTTGATAATGGGCAAAATAAAACGATTTTTATGTTGACGTTGAATACATAATATGGGTAACATGCGTCCAGACGGGCCATTGCGTTTTTTAGGACGCCGACCTGATCGAACCGGCCGAGAAACGGATTTCGTCGCCCCGCCCCGAGCTGGGCGCTCTTAAACCGCCGGATACCCCGGTTCTGATCGATTTTTGCTTGCTCCCCATTCGTCAGGTCATTGACCGCCCTGGGTCGTCGCTTCCGAGACTGCGCGCGTTTCTTGCGGCCTGAGGAAACGCAGACTCCGGCCGGCCATTCCGATGGGGACACGCTTGAGAAGGCAAACTGGCGATGACAGGTCTTTGCCTGTTTTCTTCGATCCGTCGCGCGCCCGTTGGCCGCGGATTCGACTTGCGCTGCTGGCCATCGCAGGACTTGTTCTCGTCCTCGGCGGCGCGCTGACTGTCAGTGTGGTCTCGCCCTCCCTTCTCCCTGCTTTGGGCTTGCAATTCAATCAGACGCTCCACAGCGGACCGCGACTGGCTCGCCGAAGCCCGGCAGCCGTCTCGAGCAAGTCGTCGCGCCGGGAAAAGCAATCAAAGAAATCGTCGGCTCAGAAGGACACGACGGTCGGCAGACTCGAGAGGAACGGACGCGCCCCAACTTCGGGACCGCTCACGGTCGGTTACTTTGTGAATTGGGACGAGGCCAGCTTTGGCTCCTTAAAGTCCAACCTGAACGCCATCGACCTCCTCGTTCCAGAGTGGTACCACATCCACGGGCCGGACGGCCAGGTAACCGAAGACGATGCTGAGTATCAAAACGACATCCTCACCTTCATCCGGGAGCAACGCTCTTCCTTGCGGATCGCGCCGTTGGTCAACAATTGGCACGGGGAGGATTTTGATGCCGCCAATCTCGCCCACGTTCTCGCCGACAAAACCCTGCGCGCCTCGGCAATCGACAAGTTAATGAAGTATGTGCGGGATCATGCGTTCGCCGGGCTCACGATTGGTTTCGAGGGATTGCCGAAAGAGAGCCAGCCGCTGTTTCACACGTTCCTCAAGGAACTGGGTACGCGGCTGCACGCAGCTAAACTCTCGCTCTTGATCAGCGTTCAGGCCGAACAACAAGAGATTCAATTTGAGCGAATTGCCGAGCTCTGCGACCAGGTGATTGTGATGGCCTTCGACGAGCATTGGGAGTCGGGCCCATCCGGGCCGCTCGCGAGTGTTGACTGGTTCGCGGACATCTTTCAACAGCGCCGAAAGGAGATTCCCTCCGAGAAGCTCGTGTGGGCGATCGGCAACTACGGTTACGACTGGGTGCCGGGAGGAGCGACGGCCAGCAAGACGTTTGACGAGGTGATGCTCACGGCCTGGGAGAACAAGGCCACGCTCAGCCTCGACAAACAGTCCTTAAACCCGATGTTTACATACCAGGATGCCCAGCACCGGTCGCACAGCGTCTGGTTTTTGGATGCCGTGACCGCGTTCAATCAACTGGCATTGACCAGTGCCTCACCCCCGCGTGGCTTCGCGATCTGGAGGTTGGGGAGCGAGGATCCCTCTGTTTGGGGCTTGCTCGGAAAGCAGAAAGCGCCGGCAGCCCGGGAGGCGTCGACCCTCGAGACGATGGCCTTTCAGTATCGCGTGAATTTCAGCGGCGAAGGCGAAATCTATAAGGTCGCGAGCCCTCA
>CAYWOV010000203.1:3362-6079 GCA_964459965.1 uncultured Planctomycetaceae bacterium
AGTATCGCGTGAATTTCAGCGGCGAAGGCGAAATCTATAAGGTCGCGAGCCCTCATCGGGACGGCAGTCGCGACGTAGTTTACGATTCCAACCGGGAGCTGATTACGCAGGAACGCTACAAGGTCCTTCCTTCGCCTTGCATGATCCAGCGGTTCGGAACTCGAGATCGGAAGATCGCCCTGACTTTCGACGACGGGCCCGATCCCCGCTACACGCCATTCATTCTCGATATTTTGCGAAAAAAGCAGGCGCCGGCGACTTTCTTTATCGTGGGCAGCAACGGAGAGCGCTATCCCGAGCTGGTCGCGCGCGAATTGAACGACAATCACGAAATCGGCAATCACACCTACACGCATCCGCGTGTCTCCGCCGTCACGACGGCCCAGTTGCGTTTGGAAGTCTCCGGAACGGAGCGACTGCTTCAGGCCACCACCGATCGGCAGGCCGTGCTGTTTCGCGCACCGTATGGCTCGGACCTCGACCCTTCCCTGATGGAGGACACAAAGCCGCTGGAGGTCGTGGCGGATATGGGATACACGTCCGTCGGCTGGGGTATCGATCCCGAGGATTTTGAAAAACCGGGTGCCGACGAGATCGTCCGCCGGGTGGTGGAAGCGGCCCGCAAGAACGCGGGCCACATCGTCCTGCTGCACGACGCGGGTGGGGACCGCAGCCAGACGATCCAGGCGCTGCCCGTTCTGATCGATCGGCTTCGCTCACTCGGCTTCGAGCTGGTCACTGTTTCTCGTCTGATGGATCGGTCTCGCGATGACGTGATGCCCCCCTTGACGGCCCAAAACAAGGTGCAAGCGGCGATCAACCGGCAGGCGTTTCGCGGGCTGAATGCGGCCTCGAAGCTGCTTTCCGCGCTGTTCATCGCCGCCACCGTGCTGGGTATCGGCCGCCTGGTTTTCATTGCGGCACTCGCGATGATCGACAAACGCAAGAGACGGCAGACAACGAACGATCCCGGATTTCTGCCGGACGTGGCCGTCATCGTTCCTGCCTATAACGAAGAAAAAGTCATCGTCCAGACAATTGCTTCGCTGTTGGCATCTACATACCGCGGGCGATTGGAGATCCTGGTCATCGACGATGGCTCGCGGGATCAAACGTACGAGTGCGCGCGGCGCGCCTTCGACGGCGAGACTCGGCTGCGCGTCTACCAGACACCCAACGGCGGCAAACCGGCGGCGTTGAATTTCGGCCTCCGCCAGACTTCGGCGCCGATCGTCGTGACTCTGGATGCCGACACGATTTTTCGTCCCGATACGATCGACATGCTGGTGCGGCATTTCGCCGACGATCGCGTGGGCGCCGTGGCGGGCAACGCCAAAGTCGGGAACCGTGTCAATTTGCTCACAAAGTGGCAGGCCCTGGAATACGTCACCAGCCAGAACCTGGATCGGCGGGCCTTCGACTTACTCAACTGTATTACGGTCGTCCCGGGTGCCGTGGGTGCCTGGAAGCGGGAACTCGTCGATGAAGTGGGAGGCTTCAACACGACGACTTTGGCCGAGGACGCCGATTTGACGATCGCCATCGGCAAGGCGGGCTACAAGGTCGTCTACGATGACGAGGCGATCGGCCTGACGGAAGCGCCGGATACTGTCCGCGGGCTCGTCCGGCAGCGCTATCGTTGGATGTTTGGAACGGCGCAAGCGGCTTGGAGGCACCGAGACTGCCTGCTCAACCCCAGGCATCGAGCGCTGGGCCTTGTCGGTTTGCCAAACATCGTTCTGTTTCAGGTCCTGTTTCCACTCGTTTCACCGATCCTGGACGCGACCATGGCGCTCTCGTTGTGCGCGACCTTGCTCCGCCTCTGGCAGAATCCCGGCTCGGAAGTGGTGCAATCACTCGCCGAGACCTCGCTCTACTATTTGCTTTTCACGGCGATCGATTTCTTCACGTCGGCATTGGCCTTCCACATGGAACCCGCAGAGGACAAGCGGCTCCTCGCCTGGCTCATTCCACAGCGGTTCGTCTATCGGCAGCTGATGTCTTACGTGGGCGTTAAGTCAGTTCTTGCGGTGCTGCGGGGCTTCGAGGTGGGCTGGGGCACCCTTGAGCGCAAGGCGACGGTCAGCCCGTTGCCGCAAGTTTCCGCGATCAGTCTGGCCGCCGTTGATGTGCTGGAATTCGAGTCAGGCCTCGCCGGTGCCCAGCCGGAGCGTACCAGGCGACCAATCGATGAAATCGTTCACGCGCACCTTGCGTTTCAAACAGAGGACAAGTCATGAACAACAGGCGCAGGGGCTTTACTCTGATCGAACTCTTGGTGGTGGTCGGAATCATCGCCGTCTTGGCCGCCTTGCTGCTCCCGGCCGTGCAGGCGGCGCGCGAGGCTGCCCGGCGGACCCAGTGCCGCAACAACCTCAAGCAGGTGGCGCTGGCGGCGACCAATTACCACGATGTGAACAGGCGATTTCCGATGCAGTTGAGCGTCGTGTATCAGTCCGGTTTCCCCTGCGGACCCGATAAGGGAATCCCCGGCTTGTACTTCGATTTCAACATGCACACGTGGGGCTCGGCGTTGTTGCCGTTTCTGGAGGCGACGACCGTCTATAACGCCATCGATCAGAACGCTCCGCTGTTTGCCCCTTGGGACCCTCCTTGCGGCGAGTGTTACGAGGCGGAGAACTCCGGCTGCATTGCGACCGATCCCTGCGCCGCGGCGCGCCCGCTGGCCGCGGTCATTCCGACGTGGGTCTGCCCGT
>CAYWOV010000204.1:0-6069 GCA_964459965.1 uncultured Planctomycetaceae bacterium
TTACTAGCGTCGTCAAGCAAAGCGCAAGGCAGGCTGTCGCAGTCATGGTGCTTTTTCCTCCGTCTATGAGAGAAATAATCTTGACGTGCGACCAATGGCAACAAGACGGGGACACTGCGTCAACTTTGCCGCCGCCGAAATCCGGCGAATTTTTGTGTATACTGTGTCCGTGTGTACCGGCTTACCGACAAGCCGATTTTGATGGGATAGCGCGAAAGCAGCCCACTAATTGCAGGCCGGCCCGTCGCTTACGGCGAGAGGTTTCGCTTTAGGAAGACCGCGATCACGTCGTTGAGATAGTCGCGATTGGCCTTCTTTTGGAAACCGTGTCCCTCGTTGTCCGCGTAGATGGTCCAGACTGTGTTCCCGTTCGAGCGGACCTTGGCCACGATCTGCTCCGCTTCGGAAAAAGGGACTCGCGGATCGTTGCGGCCATGTGCCACGAGGAGGGCCGAATGAATGTTGCCCGCGTTGTTGAGAGGATCTGTTTGGCGAAAAAAAGCCTGCATCTTCGGATCGCGCTCATCGCCATACTCGGCACGGCGGAGGTCGCGGCGGTAGGCGCTGGTCGTTTTGAGCATCGTGTTGAAGCTGGCGACCCCCACAATATCGACGCCGGCGCGGATCCGGTCGCTGTAATGCGTGAGTGAAGCGAGCACCATGTACCCGCCGTACGAGCCGCCCATGACGGCCACGCGTTTGGCGTCCAGGTCTGGTTGTGTGGCGATCCAGTCCAAAAGGCCGCCGATGTCGCGGACGCTGTCCTCACGTTTCTCGGCGTTATCGAGCTTCAAATAGGTTTTGCCATAGCCGGACGAGCCCCGTACGTTGGGCGCGATGACGGCGAAATCGAGGTCATTGACAAAAAACTGCTCGAGGCCCGAAAAAAATGGCCGATACTGCGATTCGGGTCCGCCGTGAATCGAGATCAACACAGGCACCGGCTTTTCGTGCGAGGCACCGCGGGGCCGGTAGATGTATGCCGGGATCTTCCGTCCGTCGAACGATGCGAAACGGATGGGCGACGGTGCGACAAAGGTCGTCGGATCGAGCCCTCCGACCTCGCTGTAAGTCCAACGCGAGAGCTTGCGGTCAGCCAGCGTGACCGAATAGACGTCGGGCGGTGCGTCATAGCGAGCCAGCGTGAATCCGAGCCGACTCCCATCGGGCGAGAATTCCGGCGCGGTGATCACTCCCGAGAGATGTTCGAGACGAACAGGTTTATCGCCTTCGAGAAGATAGAGAGCACTGGCCCCGTCATCATTAACCGTGAAGGCGACTTGCCCCGTTTTCGGGTCGACCTGGATCGCGTCGACATCCCAGGGGATATCTTCCGTGAGCCACGTGTATTGCATGGTTTCCAAGTTGAGCCGGGCGAGTTGCTTAAACTCGCTATGGACGTCGGTCGCCAGCAAGACCGATTTGGAATCGGGGCTGAATCGCAGCAATTCAAAAGAGGCCTTCGACTGACTAGGCGCAGTAAACATCTTCCTCTTGCCAGTCGTCACGTCGAGAATTCCGGGATACGATTCGTTGATCGAGACGTAGCGACTAACCAACAGCTTCGCACCGTCGGCCGAAAAGTCATGCGCCTCCCAAAACTCGCCGTCGCCCTTGAGGACGAGTTTCGGCGAAGCGTCGAGCCGCGGCTCCAAGACGTAAATGTCCGTGTCGCGCCCGTTCCGTGCGTTGCTGGCGAAAGCGATTTTGCTACCGTCATGAGTCACGGCCTGCAAGATGTTCCGCGATCGGCCATCGGTCAGCAATTTGGCCCGTCCACCCTTGGCTTCGAACAAGAAAATCTGGTCGCGCTCACTTCCCCCTTGGCTCATTGAAAGTAGCAACGCGCCATCCGCTTTCGGGATAAATCGTCCAGAGACAGGTTCGTCGAAAAATGTGATCTGGTCTCTGCGGCCGCCTGGTTCATAGACACGGTGCAATTGGGCCGTGTTGCCAAATCGCGTGGCGATCAAAAGTCCGTTTCCATCGGGAGACCAACCGTGGAATGCCGCCGCCCGGGTGTTTTGATACTGCCGCAGCCGTTCCTCGATTTCGAACGGCACGATGGGAACGCTTCTCGTGGTGATGGCCGGCGGCTTGAGCACATCGACCTCTTCCGCATGAGCCGCGCGGGTCACGATCAAAAGTGTCGCCAATGCAGCGAGCATTTGAGTGTCCTTAAATGAGCGAATAAAACTCACGCCTCACCTCGTCCGCTTGCCAGTCCTCACACCGTGAATAAGAATGGGACGGCGATCGCCGGTGCCCGTGCGACAAGCGCTCTTTCGCGCGTTGATTTTAGCGGCCCCGATGCGATTGGACAGGAGTACTCGCCGTGACTGCTAAAAATCCGTTCGGGGCCGAAGCCAAGATCAAAACAAAAGGCGGACAATACACGTTTTATCGGCTCCCGAAGCTGGTCGAAGATGGGATCGGCGACGTCAATACGCTCCCATTTTCGTTGCGTGTGCTACTCGAAGCGTGCCTGCGAAACGTCGACAACTTCGTGGTCAACGAGTCGGATGTCGTCGATCTGGCAAATTGGAATGCTCGTTCGCCGAAGCAAGTCGAAGTCCCATTCAAATTGGGGCGCGTCGTGCTCCAGGATTTCACTGGCGTTCCGGCGATCGTCGACTTGGCGGCACTGCGGAGTGCCATGGTCCGCGTGGGGGGAGACCCAAAAAAGATCAATCCGCTGGTTCCCTGCGACCTGGTGATCGATCACTCGGTGCAGGTCGATCAGTTCGCGACGCAGCTCTCGCTGCAATTCAACGTTGAAAAGGAATTCGAGCGAAACATCGAACGCTATCAGTTCCTGCGCTGGGGCCAGCAGGCGTTCAATAACTTCCGCGTCGTCCCGCCGGCCACTGGCATCGTGCACCAGGTGAACCTCGAATTCCTGGCGAAAGTCGTTCTCACGCGCGACGGCGTGGCCTTTCCGGACACCCTGGTTGGTACTGATAGCCACACCACGATGATCAATGGACTTGGCGTCGTCGGCTGGGGAGTCGGAGGAATCGAAGCCGAGGCGGTCATGCTCGGTCAACCTCTTTACATGCTGACGCCGGAAGTTGTCGGCTTTAAGGTCAGCGGCGGGCTGCGAGAAGGTGTCACGGCGACCGATCTGGTTCTCACGGCAACGCAGATGCTTCGCAAGCACGGCGTCGTAGGGAAATTTGTCGAGTTCTACGGTCCCGGTCTGGACGCGATGACGCTTCCCGATCGCGCGACTCTGGCGAACATGGCGCCCGAATACGGCGCCACGATGGGGTTCTTCCCCGTCGATGACGAAACGCTGCGTTATCTGACTCGGACGGGCCGCACTCCGGACGAGGTTGATCTGGTCGAGCGGTATTACAAAGAGCAGGGGCTCTTCCGCACGTCGGCATCGCCCGAGCCGCGGTTCTCCAGCACGTTGACTTTGGACCTTTCCTCGGTTGAAGCGTCGATGGCCGGGCCCAAACGGCCTCAAGACCGCGTCCTTCTGAAGGACATGAAATCGCAATGGCGGAAAGACCTTGGTTCGGCTTTTGGCAAGACTAAGCCGACTTCTCCGGTCCCCGTGAAGTTCAACGGCGACACTGCCTCGATCACCGACGGGGCTGTAGTGATCGCTGCCATCACCAGTTGCACGAATACCAGCAATCCATCGGTCATGGTGGGGGCCGGGCTTCTCGCGCGAAACGCCGTCAAGAAAGGACTCAAGCCGAAACCGTGGGTGAAGACCAGTCTGGCGCCGGGCAGCCGCGTGGTGACCGATTACCTCAAGCAGGCTGGACTCGACAAACCGCTCGACGCGCTCGGCTTCAATCTCGTCGGCTATGGCTGCACGACGTGTATCGGCAACAGCGGCCCGCTGCCCGACGCGGTCTCGAAGGCGGTGACAGACGGAGACATCGTGGCCGCCGCCGTCCTTTCGGGAAACCGCAATTTCGAGGGGCGGATCAATCCCCAAGTGAAGGCGAATTATCTGGCCAGTCCGCCGCTAGTCGTCGCATACGCGCTAGCGGGCACGACGGACATCGATTTGGTGCAAGAGCCGCTGGGCAAGGGGAGCGATGGCAAAGATGTCTTTCTCCGCGACATCTGGCCGACTCAAAAAGAGATCGTCGACACGATTAATGCCTCCGTCTCGCCGGAGACGTATATCAACGAATACTCGAAGGCCACCCTCGGACCGCCGGAGTGGCAGAAGATTTCGGGGGCGACGGGCGAGCTGTATCAATGGGACGCTGAGAGCACGTACGTCCAGGAACCGCCGTTCTTCGTGGATATGCCGGAGAAACCAGCGCCAATTCAGTCGATCTCCGAGGCTCGCGTGCTGGCGTCGCTAGGCGACTCGGTGACGACCGATCACATCAGCCCCGCCGGCTCGATCAAGGCCGATTCGCCGGCCGGTTTGTTCCTGCAACAACACGGCGTCAAGCCGCTTGACTTCAATAGTTACGGCAGCCGCCGCGGCAACGATCGCGTGATGACTCGTGGCACGTTCGCGAATATCCGCTTGAAAAATCTTCTTTGTCCGGGCACCGAGGGAGGCGTCACCAAGTATCTGCCCACCGGCCAGCAGATGTCGATCTACGACGCGGCGATGAAATACAAGGAGCAGGGGATCCCGCTAGTCGTGCTGGCCGGCGAGGAATACGGCACGGGCTCGTCGCGCGACTGGGCGGCGAAGGGCACATATCTCCTCGGCGTGCGTGCGGTGATCGCGAAGAGCTTTGAGCGGATCCACCGCTCCAACCTGGTTGGAATGGGTGTCTTGCCGCTGCAGTTCCGCGACAGCGAGAACCGCGAGCACTTGGGCCTGGATGGAACGGAGACCTTCGAAATCAGTCTCGACGACTCGCTCAAACCGCGGCAAGCAATCGAAGTCACGGCGACCAAACCGGACGGCACAACGGTCCGCTTCACAACGGCGTGCCGCATCGACACGCCCGTAGAAGTCGAGTACTACCGCAACGGGGGAATCCTGCACAAAGTGCTGCGGGACCTGGCGACGGCGAAAGCTTAGCAGTCAAATGTCGGTTGCAGGTCCGTCTGCTGCGTAAACGCTGATCTCGATCCCGATTCCAAGCGCGGCACATTCGCGGACAATTTCAACCGGCAGACGGATGAATTTCGCAAATATCCCCTCTCGAATGAAGCAGCCGAAGTCCAGACAAAGCTCAACATCGTCGCGACTGCTTAATCGCTGTAGTTCTTGGCGGTTGCGTTCGATGAAAGCACGAGCGTCTGCGACCTGCCTCACACCTTGATCGTCTCCATCGTCGTCACTGACCACGAGGTTGAACCCACTAGTGTTGGAGACCCGATTGGCCTCCGCCCCGGGAAACCTTGGCTCTCCGCGTCGATGGATCGCACCCGGGCGAAGAGTCGACGATGCGAGAAACTCATCCACGTTGAATCGTTCACCAGCAGCTCGGATCACACACCCCGGCATCGGAAGTCCTCCAAAAACACTCGAAATGCCGCCTGCATAGTAGCCCGTGTGGGGCATCCTCACTGCAGCTCCATGCTCGCTTGCTGTCGATGCACGGTTTCCTTATTCTTGCCACCGCTTAAGCGTCCCCGCAGGGAGGGCCATACGGTGAGCATGAGAAGCTCGGCATCTGGTTCTGACGAGCCGCTGATCGCAGTTTTTATCGATTTCGAGAACCTGGCGATCGGCGTCCGGGGTATGAAATCCGGGCAGTTTCAGATCCAGTTGGTTCTCAAACGGCTGCTCGAAAAAGGCCGCATCGTCTACAAGCGGGCCTACTGCGATTGGAGCCATTACCGAGACGCCGTGCGGGAGTTTCACTCTCAAGGGGTCGAACTGATCGACATCCCGCAGAGCAAGATGAGCGGGAAAAACAGCGCCGATATCCGCATGGTGGTCGACGCTTTGGACCTCTGCTACTCCAAGCATCATATCGACGTCTTTGCATTGATCTCCGGCGACAGCGATTTCTCGCCGCTGGTTTCCAAACTCAAAGAAAACAACAACCGCGTGATCGGCTGCGGCGTCAAGAGTTCCACGTCGGACCTGCTCATCGCCAATTGCGACGAGTTCATCTACTACGACGA
>CAYWOV010000205.1:0-6065 GCA_964459965.1 uncultured Planctomycetaceae bacterium
TTGAGTTCCGGGGCTGCCAGCGGAAGAGGCGATTGTGCGTCTGCCGCGTCTGATGCCTTCGAGTCGCGGTCGTCGGGAGTCATCACGACGCGGATGATCTCCGGCGTTGCTTGGGGTTCTTGATAATGCGGGCTCTTGACCAGGGTTTGAATATCGTCGCCCGTGGAACTCGGCTGATTCGACATTGATTGGAACGGGGGTTGTGCATCGAGCATGGGGGCAGCCGCCGGCGATTGGGCTCGATAAACAAGCTGCGGCCCGTATTCAGACTGCGCCAGGCATGGGTCGCCATAAAAGCTGCGGATAACGGGCCAGCGCTGGAAACAGTGGTAGGCCCGCGTCCAGAAAGGAGTTTCGGGAGCACACTGTTCGTCGAGCTGTTTGTGGTAGTCCCGCCATTCCTGGACGCGCTCTTTGTCCCAGTCCTGCAATTGGGTTCGGGTCGCGGGCTCTGTCTGGATACCCGGATAGAAGGACCACGAACGGGGCGAATACCAGTTCACCGTCATTCCGGTCCGGGGCGGATAGTAGGGCGAATACTCCGTCACGGCGCCGACCACGACCGCGTCCACCCGCAAGATCTTGGCGAGTTTCAGGACTTCATCCACGTCGTTGAGGTCGATTTTTCCGTCGACCATCGCCACTTCTGTGACGCCGACAGGAATCACTTCAAAGCCCGGGACTTTTTGCAGCTCGCTGGCGTAAGCCAAGGCGAATCGCCGCCCGTCGACCGATCGCTCCGCGCTCAGATTGATAAACGGCGCCACCGCGACCGTCGTGAGTCCGGGAATGGGGTTGGTCACCCCAATCTGCACCATCACGCAGCCCGGCGTGAGCAAAACGGCAAAAAGTGCCGAAAAAAGCCGCACCTTCACGATCGCATCCTTGCGCACTCCGCGCGCGAAACGAGCGCGTCGTCATCAATATCGACACAATCGGAGAGGTCGCTTCAATTAAAACAGTCAACGTAGAGACCCCAATCCCACGGAAGACCGCACAACTGCGGGATGAACGTGGTTATTGCCCGTGGGCACGGTCCGGCCGATTTTCGACGCCACTTCGCGTATCATGCACCTCATGAAACTTGACGCGGATGTGATCGTCGTCGGTGCCGGATTGGCGGGCCTGGTTGCAGCGGCAGAAATCGCCGATGCCGGCAAACGCGTGATCGTCATCGACCAAGAGGGGGAACAGAATCTCGGCGGACAGGCCTTCTGGTCGTTCGGCGGACTGTTCCTGGTCGATACGCCCGAACAACGTCGCTTCGGCATCAAAGATTCGTACGAACTGGCGATTGAGGATTGGATGGGAACGGCCGGCTTCGACCGGCAGGAAGACTTCTGGCCGCGGAAATGGGCCGAAGCTTACGTCGCTTTCGCGGCCGGCGAGAAACGAGCTTGGCTCTACCAGCAGGGTCTGCGCTGGTTCCCGGTCGTCGGTTGGGCCGAGCGCGGCGGATACGGTGCGGTGGGGCACGGCAACTCGGTCCCTCGCTTCCACGTGACGTGGGGGACCGGGCCGGGAGTCATCGAACCGTTCGTGCGTCGCACGCGCGAGGCTGAAAAGAGGGGGCTCGTCAGCTTCAAATTTCGCCACCGCGTCGACGAGGTTTTACTCACCAACGGAACGCTCGACGGAGTGCGCGGCGCGATTCTGGAACCAAGCCCCATCGAACGCGGTGCGCCGAGTTCCCGCACGGTTGTGGGCCAGTTTGAGCTTCACGCTCAGACGGTGATCGTCGCGTCAGGCGGAATCGGCGGCAATCAGGAACTCGTGCGTCGGAACTGGCCCAAGCGGCTGGGTGAGCCGCCCAAGTTCATGGTGCAGGGAGTTCCCGATTACGTTGACGGCCGCATGCTGGCGATTACTGAAGCAGCGGGCGGCCGCCTCATCAATCGCGACCGCATGTGGCACTACACAGAGGGGCTAAGAAACTGGAACCCGATCTGGAATCGGCACGGCATCCGCATTCTGCCGGGCCCCTCTTCGCTTTGGCTCGACGCGACGGGCAAACGCCTGCCGCCGCCGCTCTATCCGGGTTTCGATACGTTGGGAACGCTCGAATACATCGCCAAATCGGGCTACGAGCACACCTGGTTTCTGCTGAACCAGGCAATTATCAAGCGGGAGTTTGCGCTATCGGGATCCGAGCAGAACCCGGACCTGACGAACAAGAGCTGGAAGCTTGTCCTCGGTCGCGCCCTTGGCAAAAAAGCGGCCGGCCCAGTTGAGGCGTTCAAGCAGCACGGTGCTGACTTCGTCGTCGCCGACCGGCTCACCGATCTCGTCAAAGGCATGAACAAGCTGACGGACGCACCCTTGTTGGACTTCGCAACCGTCGAGCGCGAGGTCGTCGCCCGCGATCGCCAACTTGAGAATCCGTTTTGCAAGGATCTGCAAATCGCCGCGATTCGTCAGGCCCGCCTTTATCGGGGCGACCGACTGATTCGAGCCGCCAAACCGCACCGCTTACTCGACCCGAAGGCGGGTCCGCTCATCGGCGTCAAATTGAACATCCTGACGCGAAAGACGCTGGGTGGTTTCGAGACCGATTTGTCAGCACGCGTGTTCCGCAAGGAGGCGGAGATCCTGCCCGGTCTCTACGCCGTCGGCGAGGCGGCTGGTTTCGGAGGAGGCGGAATGCACGGCTACCGGTCGTTGGAGGGAAGTTTCCTCGGCGGGTGCATTTTCTCGGGACGGACGGCAGGCCGGGCCGCGGCAGCCAGCCTTTGACAATTGCTCACGTCCACGGGTCGAGAGTCGCCCGCGTCGCACCGCTGCGGGGCATCACGCTTGCGGCGTCACGACGCCCTTTTTCAGAATAATGTTGGCATAGAGGGCCGATTCGCTGGTCGCGATGACCGCGTAGGCCGCCTCGGCCTTCTCGTAGAATTCGAACCGCTCGATCAGCGTGAGTTCGATCCGCCGTCCCTCGTGCATTTCCAGCAGCCGGCGAAAGTTCTTCCAGATCGGTGGCTCCGGATCCTTCGCGTTGACCGGTTTCATGACCGAGACCGGATCGTCGACGAATTTGTCGATGGGCAAGAATTTGAGCACCGCTTCGAGGACCTCGAGCACCCCCAGCCCATCCGCCCGCACAATTTGTTGGGCCTTCGAGTCGCTGGGAAAATTCCCGTCGGCGATCACGATTTCGTCGCCGTGACCCATCTTCATTAAGAGGTGCATCAAGTCGGGCGAAACCAGCGGAGGAATGCCTTTGAGCATGTCACGGTCTCCAATCTCATCGAGGGTGCTCTTGCGGGAGCCTCTTTCTTAGCGGGACAGCGGCGGCTTGGCAACGATTGCGCCGCTTGGGGAACGAGCCGGCGGGCCGAACTTGGAGCCGACTCCGAGCGTTAGCGGCCGTAGCTCGCCGTGCCGCTTCCCTGTTTTTTGTTCAGGCGGTTATGGCAATACAGGCCGTCGAGGATGAACTCGGCGACGCTGGCTTCCAATTGGGGCCGCAACGGGGTGGCGGCGATTTCGGGATCGAGTTCGCCGGCCGCTTTGCCGACCTGTTTGCGAAACTCGCGCACCGCGTCGATCCGCTTGAGAATGTCCGCAGCCGGCAGGCGATCGCCGACCTCGAGCGTATTGCCCGACTCGAAATACTCGACGATGTTGCGGAAATGTTTGGGATCGAAGTGCTGATCGAAGATGCTTTTGACCGCTTCTTCGACAATCCGGCTCAGCAACTTGTCCTCTTCGCCTGTCTCCTCGGTCATGTTGAGTTCGATCTTGCCGCGCGAACTTCCAATGAGAGCAACCAGATCGCTGACCCGTGCAACGTCCCGATCCTCTTTCAGCGCGAGCGCTCGCCGCTCGGTATTGGAAATGAGATTCTCGTAATTGGCGATCGACATGCGGACGCTGACGCCCGAAGCCTGATTGACATGCGGGCTCGTGCGGGCCAAACGCGATGTTTCTTCGACGATTTCCTTGAGGAATTTGGGCACGGAGATCTGTGGGCCGTCGTCCCGCTCTCTCCAGGCGTTCGCGTCAGTGATTTGCATTCCCAACTCGCGGGTGAGCGGGTAATGCGTGCGGACGACCGAACCGATGCGGTCCTTGAGCGGCGTGACGATTCGGCCGCGGTTCGTGTAATCCTCGGGGTTGGCGCTGAAGACCATGCACACGTCGAGGGCCAGCCGCACGGTAAAGCCGCGAATTTGCACGTCGCGTTCTTCGAGCACATTGAACAGCCCCACCTGGATTTTTGGGCTCAGGTCGGGCAATTCGTTCATGCAGAAGATCCCGCGGTGCGTGCGGGGAATCAGCCCGAAGTGCATCACGTCTTCGCTGGAAAGGTGCCGCCCTTCGGCGTGCTTGATGAGGTCCACTTCGCCGATCAGGTCGGCAATCGTCACATCAGGTGTGGCGAGTTTTTCGTGGTAACGCCGATCCCGGCCGATCCATTCGATCGGGCACGCGTCTCCCTTGCTGGCAACAACGTCGCGCGCAAATTTCGAGAGCGGCGCATACGGATCGTCGTTGATCTCGGAGCCCGCGACGATTGGCAGCGCGTCGTCGAGCAGTTCGACGAGCATTCGCAGCATGCGGGTCTTCCCTTGGCCCCGCAGCCCCAAAAAGAGCACGTCGTGCCCCGAAAGGACCGCATTGACGACCTGGGGAATCACGGTCTCGTCGTAGCCGATGATTCCCGAAAACAGCGTATCGCCCCGTTTGAGCTTGGCCAGCAGGTTCCGCCGCATTTCGCGTTTGACGCCGACGGACTTCCATCCGCTGGCACGCAGTTGGCCAAGTGTTTGTGGTCGGTCGCTCAAATTCTTCAGCCCCAGAAGCGTTCGCCGTGCAAATTCATGATGTCCGGCTTGGTTTCGATTTCGACATCGCCTTCCACCTGCGTCAGACAGGCCAGGCGAAGCTCATCCTCGTGACCCTTGCGGGCGGCTGAGGTGAACAGGCCGAGAATCATACGCGCACGTTCGCGGAAAGTCTGCGGGCTGAGGTTTTCTTTCCCCTTCTTGATTTTGACGCAGCAACTGCCACATTGCCCCAGACCGTGGCAATTGAAAAGGAAATGTCGGTGAATGCCCGGATAAAGCTCGATCCCCGCTTTGAGCGCCTCCTGCCTGAGATTCGCGCCGGAGGGGACTTCGACGGTCTTTTTTTCGTTGACGAACTTCACGCTCGGCATGGTCGCTTGGTACCCGCTTTCGATTTTTTGGCCGGAAACTGGGTGGTGGACGGTGGAGAACTTGTCGAATGGTGCGCCCCGTGAAATCATAAGGCCGGTTTGAGCGAAATTCCAGGATTGTCGCAGGCGGTGACTGCCCGCGTCAGGCCGCCTGAACGACAAGGAGACGCCGATGAACGTCCGAGCCGTCACAATGCCTTGGCAAACGGCCGAGGCCGATTGGCTGATTGTCTTTTTTCCGGAAACAGCCGAACTTTCGCGGCCGTTGGCCGACCTGGATCAGGCCAGCGGCAGTCGCCTCACCCGCCTGCGGGAAGCGGGCGACCTGACCGGCAAGCACGCGGAACTCGTCGCCCTCCGCGACGCTCAGCCCCTGGGCGCCAAGCGGCTGCTGCTCGTGGGCCTGGGAAAACCGGCGGAATTCACGCTGCCGCGATTCGAGAAAGCCTGCCTGACAGCCGTGCGGCACGTCACCGAAAAGAAACTCTCGAGCGTGGCCATTGCCGCGCCTGCAGTCGACCTGCCGTCCGTCAACATCGCCGATCTCCTGCAAACCATCGCCGTCGCCGCGGCGGTCGGCAGCATGGGCCAAGGCATCTATAAAACAGAGCCATCGCGGTTTCCGCTCCAAGACTTGTCGATTCTTGTCCCAACGTCGGCCGACGCCGCCAAGGTCGAGACTGCCGTGCGACGCGGCCAGATCCTGGGCGAGGCAATCAACATCGTCCGCGAACTGGTCAACCGGCCGGCGCAGGATCTCTATCCGGAGACCTTTGCCCAGCGGGCCAAAGAACTCGCGCAAGATTTCGGACTGGCTTGCGGCGTGTTCGACGAAGTCTGGCTCAAGCAACAAAAGATGGGCGCCCTGTTGGCCGTCAGCCAGGGCAGCGAGCGTCCGCCGCGACTT
>CAYWOV010000206.1:0-6042 GCA_964459965.1 uncultured Planctomycetaceae bacterium
ACGCGTTTGAGACGCACGGCGAGCTGTTGAATGGCGGATGAGGCGGGAGATTGGGGACTATCGATGAGAAAGGGCTTTCGACGGACGACGGCCGCCGCGACTTGCGGATCTTTCGGCACAAAGCCGCCGGCCGTCACTTCGATGTGGAGAAACGTCCGGGCGGTCTCTTGGATTCGCTGCGCAACGAGGTGCGCCTGGGCCGCGGCATCACTTTGATTGACGAGCACTTCCAGGCGCGGAATGTCGCGGCCTGAAAGATTCTTGATCAGTGCGTAGGCATCGGCAACCGAAGTAGGCTCCGGTGTCGTGACGACGAGCACGATATCGCAATCGTTGAGAAACTCGCAGGCCGCGCTGTGAGTGCCGGCCCCCGTGTCAATCACGACGAAATCGTGCTCTTCCTCGAATTCGGCAAGCTGCCGAACCACGTCAGTCTGAACCGTGGCCGGGCACTCGCCCAACTCCGTCAAGCCGCTTGCTCCGGGAATAACGTCGACACCCTCGGGCCCTGCGAGCACGATCTCGCGAACGTTTCGGGCGCCGCTGACGACGTGCGACAGGTTCCAGTAGCCGTTCAATCCGCAGAGGAGGTCGATGTTCCCCAATCCGGGATTCGCGTCGATCAAACACGTGCGGGAATCGAGCCGTGCCAAGGCGATTGCCAGATTGAGGGCGATATTCGTTTTGCCGACGCCGCCTTTGCCGCTCGTCACGCCGATCGCACAGGCACGTCGGCTGGGCGCGAGGGCAACGGATTCCGGCTGTTTGGATTGCAAGCGCTGCATGAGGCCGCGCAGTGTTTGCGCTTGATCGCCTCGGGACCTCGTCTCTTGGTGCGTCATTTCGAGACCCTTTCCTGCCCGAGGACGAGCCGCGCGATGCGGCGCGGATGGGCCGGTTCGATGTCGTCGGGAACGGCCTGTCCGGCGGTGAGATAGCTGATCGGCAGTTTGATCCGCCGCGCGACCGACAGCAGAGCGCCCATTCCCGAGGCTTCGTCCAGTTTCGTCAGGATCAGGGCAGTCGTGCCGGCGCCGGCGAATTTCGCGGCCGAAGCTTCCAAGCCGCGGAGGCTCGTCGTCAGGCTCAACACCAGATGGACTTCGTCGACGTGAGCCTCCGCCAACAACGATTTCAATTCCTGGATTTGCAGATCGTCTTTCGGACTGCGTCCGGCGGTATCAATCAGCACGAGATCAAGACCGGCCAGGTCGTCGAGGGCCCGCCGCATTTCGAGCGGATTGGTCACGACCTTCATCGGAAGCTCGATGATCTCCGCGTAAGTTCGCAATTGTTCGACCGCTGCGACACGGTACGTGTCGACCGTGACGAGCCCCATTTTGATTCCGCTCCGCAGGCGGAAATTGGCGGCCAACTTGGCAACCGTGGTCGTTTTGCCGACTCCCGTTGCGCCGACCAGGGCCACCACCTTGCGACGCCCGGGCCGCGGCGTGATTGGTTCCGAGCAGCGAATTTCCGATTCGACCATCGCGGTCAGCAGGGCCTTTGCGGCAGCTCCGTCTGAGAGTTGTCGAGGATTGGCGGACTGCTTGAGTTGGCAGATCAATTCGCGGGCGACGTCGTCTTCCACTTCGCCGTCAATCAGCTCCGTGTACAACTGAAAAAGCTCAGCGGGGATTTCGTCGTGCTGCGGAAGGGGGTTAACGCGTCCCAAGTCGTGCAGCATCTTCTGAATCGTGTCGAGCCGGCGGGCCAAAGCCGCAGTCGGGTCTGATTCGTCGGCTTCGACCAATGCCGTTCCGCCGGAGCGAGCGGAGCTTGCCGCGCGGTTTGCAGTCGGGACAGGTCCTTGAAAGAAAGGTCGCGACGCCGGACGCCGAAGATCAATCTCAGCCACCGGCTTTGCAATTGGCGAAGGCCGACGCGGAGCAGGCGTTGGAAGGACGCGATCCAACACCTCCGCAATCGAATCCGGCGGATCAGAGACAAGATCGAGCCGCGTGCTCCCGTTACGTGACGGCGCAGGCCGCTGTTTGATCGCTGGCCCCGGGACGGGTGTTTCCGAAAGCAGTTCGCTGTTCCGAGTGATCGGGGCCGGGCTGCGCCGCGGTCGTTTCCGATCCGCCGGCGTCCCGACTTCGAGTGTCAGGCTGGCGGTTATTTCAACCTCTTCGATCGGTTTGCGCCAGGGAAGCAAACGGGGCCGCGCCACCTGTCTGGTATGCAAGATCACGGCGTCGGCACCCAATTCATTGCGCACCAGATCGAGCGCATCGCGCATCGTCGCAGCGCGAAAAGTCCGCACGTCAGCCATAGACGTAGGTCCTTTGGAGACGAAATCGCTTTGACGAGCCGGCGGCGGCTCGTTGCTTGGTTTGGAATTGGTCTAAATGGACGGGATGTATGGAGAGTCTGAATCAGGCAGCTGCGGCCGTCGCACTTTCGAGCGCATCAACGCTCACCTGCCCGGCCGCTTCGACGTCGGTATCGCGGGTGATTTCGTTGAGGCTCAGCACGGCCAATTTCGGAATCGTGGACGATGTGATTTGTTTGAGTCCGGCCCGCACTTGTGGGCTGCACAAAACGATGGGCAATCGACCCAGCGAAACGAGTTGCTTGAGTTCCGCTGCGATCGCGCGAGTCACCGCCTCGGACACTTGCGGTGAAAGTTTGACGACAAGGCCCCGCTCCGAATAATCGAATCCGGCCGCAAGGACGTCTTCAAGCGCCGGGTCGAGCGTAATCACGTGCAAGACGCGGTTCTTGTCCCGCAGCCGCTGACAGATCGTTCTCGCCAGCGAGTGCCGCACATATTCGGTGAGGATGCCGAGATCCTTGGTGCGATCGGCGTATTGCCCCAGTGTCTCCAAGATCGTTTCCAGGTCGCGAATCGGAACCTGTTCGCGCAACAGGTTGTTGAGAACCTGGTGCACTTGCGGAGCCTTCAGCAGATCGGGGACCAGTTCCTCGATTACTTTGGGCGACGATTGTTTGAGATTGTCGAGCAGCTGATGGACCTGCTGTCGCGTCAGAAGTTCATGGCTGTGAGTGCGCACGATTTCGGTCAGATGCGTGATAATGACAGCCGACGGCTCGACGACGTTGTAACCTAAAAGCTCGGCACGATCCTTTTGCGATTGGTCGATCCACCTGGCGGGGCGCCCGAACGCCGGCTCTTTGGTGACGATGCCGGGAATCTCGCCGCTCGTGGCGCCCGTATCGATGGCCAACAGGCCGTCGACGTAGACTTCGCCCCATGCGACGGGAACGTCGCGGATCTTGAGTTGATACTGCCGTTGATCGAGACGAATGTTGTCCCGGATCCGCACCTTCGGCAGGATGATTCCCAATTCCTGGGCGATGCGGTGCCGCACGCGCGTCACGCGCTCGAGCAGGTCTCCGCCCGAAGCCGGATCGGCCAGGCGAATCAGACCGATGCCCAATTCCAACTCCAGCGGATCGACGGTGAGATTCTCCTCGGGTTTTGGTTCCGGCTTCTTCTGAGCTTTTTGGGCGTCTTCTTTTTGTTTGACGACGGCAGCCGATTTCCGGCCGCGGCTCAATGAGATGGCGAGCACGCCGCATCCGCCGCTCATTGTCAAAAGAGGAAATGTTGGCAAGCCGCTAAAGGCCATGGCAAACAGGAAGACCGACGCCAGCCCGAGCGCCTGCGGATAGCGAAACATTTGTCCGATGATATCCGACGGCAGATCGCTGTCGGTTGAAGTTCGAGTCACGATCAGGCCGGCCGCCAGCGAGATCAAGAATGCGGGCACTTGTGACACCAGTCCGTCGCCGATCGTCAGCGTGGTATACACTTCCGTCGCCCGGCTCAGGTCCATGCCATGCTTGAAAATGCCCAGGCCAAGCCCGGCGATAATGTTGACGACCGTGATCACGATGCCCGCGATGGCGTCACCGCGGACAAACTTGCTCGCTCCGTCCATCGCTCCGTAGAAGTCGGCCTGCTCGGTCACCTCTTCGCGGCGGCGGCGGGCTTGCTCCTGCGTGATCAAGCCGGCGTTGAGATCGGCGTCGATCGCCATCTGTTTGCCGGGCATGCCGTCCAACGCGAACCGGGCGGCAACTTCGCTGATGCGGGTTGCACCCTTGGTGATGACGAGGAATTGAATCGCGATCAGAATCGCGAAGATCGTAAACCCAATGAAGAGCTGCCCACCGGCGACGAACTCGCCGAATGCCTGAATCACATGTCCGGCCGCCGCGGTGCCGTCTTCCGCGCCTCGTGCGAGGATCAGTCGGGTCGAGGCGACGTTTAAAACCAATCGGGCCAACGTCGTTCCCAGGAGGACTGACGGAAAGACGCTGAAGTCCAACGGACGTCTGACGTAGATCGTGGTCAGCAGAATCACGACGGCCAGCGTAATGTTGCACGACAGCAGCAAGTCCATCACAAACGGCGGCAACGGCGCGACGAGGACGAGCACCGATGACACGATCAGCACGGGGAAGATAAGTCCCCGCGTTCGCATCAGCGCGCCGCGAAATCCAATGTCGGCCTGGGGCATCTTGTCTACGCCGGGAAGGTCTCTGTCTCGCAACGATTCGAGTACGAACGCCCAGCCGTCACGAGCTGTTCACAACTTCCCAAGGCTTTATGCCACAGGAGATTGCATGACAGAGCGAGCGCGAGCTGGCAATCCGTCAGGAATCGGGAGACGCTTCGATGAATTTTTTGGAATTGTCTGAGAGAGAGGTGAGAGGGCCGCGGTTTTAGCCGATCGCGGGGGGGGTGTCCATATGGAAATCGGCCCCGCAGACTGGGCAAGAATTCCAACGCAATCCACCATTCCCGATTTCATTTCTCAGCAAAATAGCTGCGCCAGGAAACGGAATTCGATCCCCAAACCATTCGTCGAGAAAGCGCACGGCAAGGCTGCCAGAAATCAGCGCAGAACTCCTGGTCGACCAAGAGTTCCCGGACCCCGGACGGTGAAGCTTGTGCGCGTCATTTTGATTTCGGAGGTTGCGTGCCTCGAGCGGGGCAGAATGCGAAGGCCTACGGCCGCTTTTTTGCGTCGTCCGTCTTGGGCTTCTCAACTGCCGGCGCAGCCTTGGCCGCGGCGGGTTTCGCGACACGATCGACCGGTTGCGGATCTGGATCGCTGTGGTGTGTAGCCATTAGAGCGGAGCTGATGGCAACGAGGCTGCCGCTCAATATGACGACGAGGCTCCGCTGACTCTTATTTGACGAGCACCATCCATTACGGCAGCACATGAGTGAACACCTCTGGTTACCTAGATACCCTAGATCATAACGCTCGGCAGAGGCGAATGGATCACTGGATTTGGACGAAATCGTCGGGCGAGCCGATTGTTTCGGACGACGTGCGAGGTCGACGTTGCCAAACTGCGTCCGCCTCTTTATCCGTATTTTCGACGACCACTGACTTCGGTGCCGACGGGCGACGCGTCCGCCAACAAAAAACGCCGTCCTTAGAGACGGCGATCGGCAAATCCGTAAGACTTCTTAAGAGCCGCCGGGGGGACTTGAACCCTCGACCTACGCATTACGAATGCGTCGCTCTACCAACTGAGCTACAGCGGCTAATGTTCTTTTCTCAAAGCACTTGCAGCGGTCTTACTGTTTTCGCGTTCATTGCTTTGACAACCGTACTGACAACTGATACCCTGAAACCAGCGAAAAACGACAACCGACGCTGAAACGCCGGTTGTCAGTGACAACCCAAGCTTGAACCTGGAGGTTGACACAGATGGCAAAGTCTACCAAATCGTCCAAAGTCGGCAAGCCGCACTCAGCGGCCCGGTTGTCAGTGACAACCGCTCGAAAGCCCTATGCTGGCTTCCCTCTCACCCCCCACCCGTCCGGCCGCTGGTGCAAAAAGGTCAGGGGCAAGCTCCACTACTTCGGCAAGTCATCCGACGATCTGGCCGGCACCGCGGCTCTTGAGCGATTCAATCGGGAATGGCCGTACCTCCAAGACGGTCGCACCCCTCCACCAATCGACACTGGCGACGGTTGTACGCTCCGTCTCTTGTGCAACGCATTCTTGACGTCGCAGAAGGCAAAGCTGGATTCGGGCGAGTTGTCACCCCGCA
>CAYWOV010000207.1:0-6031 GCA_964459965.1 uncultured Planctomycetaceae bacterium
AGCGGATCTTCCGAGACGTTGCGAAAACCCAGCGCCACTTCGATGATGTGACTTTGTGCGGCCGTCCCCAATCAAAAACCGGCCAACGACAACGCCGGGCATTATTGTAAAACCTGATACGGCCGAGCGATGGGTCGCCGTGATCCGTTACTAAGATGGAATTGCGGCGGCCTGGCAGGCGGTCACGCATGAACGCCTGTCGTTACGAATTTCAATGGTTCGGCAAAAGGTGCTTCGTTCCGATACTTCCGTAATGAGGGGATCGTCCGGTTGTGCATGAGGAAACGGCATGAGTTTCGAGCTCGCGGCGGTGACTGCATTTCTAATCGCGTACCTCGTTGGCTCGCTGCCGTTCGGATTGATTGTCGCCCGCCTGGCCGGCGGAATTGATATCCGCAAGCACGGAAGCGGGAATATCGGGGCAACAAATGTCGCCCGCGTCCTCGGCGCAAAGTATGGTGCGGCCGTGCTGTCTCTTGATTGCGTGAAAGGCGCGGCGCCGACAGCCTTGCTGCCGATGCTGCTTTTGGCCGTCGACGCGCCTCAACACGTGCATCTGAAAGTGTTGAGCGGCGTGGCCACAATTCTGGGTCACATGTTTCCCTGTTGGATCGGCTTTCGCGGCGGCAAAGGAGTCGCGACGGCACTCGGAGTGGCCATCGTCCTGGCTCCGTTGGCCTCGGCCGTGACGCTGGCGGTCTTCTTAATTTGCTTCTTTCTAACGCGAATTGTGTCGGCCTCATCGATCATCGGAGCCTGCGCGTTCTGCGGAATCGAATTGTGTCGGCTGAGTCCGACGCCATTTGGCGAGTCAACCTGGAGCTTGGCACTTTTCAGCACCGTCGTGCCCATCCTGATCGTCGTCCGCCACCGCACAAATCTCGCGCGCATCTTTCGCGGGACGGAACCACCATTTCAATTTGGCGGAAAGAAGCAAACGCCCGAAAAGGGAAATGAGGAACCGGCATCGCCGACGAACGATCAGTAGCGAGGTCTCGCGATCGACATTCGCCGGAGCGGTTTACGAATCATCCAACTGCGATGTCGTTCGTCAGGCTGGAGAATTGGCCGGCAAGATCGAGCGCGGCGTGCGTGGCTAGTTGCTTCAGATAATACGTGGTTGTCCGGCCGGAAATGACAACGTCTCTGTCGACGACTTCCACGTTCAGGCCGTCAATGCGACCCCCGGTTCGCGATTGCACCAGACGCGTGATCTGGTCGCCGAGAGACTCCGCAGCAACGGGCCGTATCGAAACGGGCATCCTGCATTCCTCCATGAATCTGGCTCACTCTAATTGCGCGGTCACGTCCCGTCAAACCGAATCCAGACAATCTACCGATTCTTGGCGAAAAAACCAGCAGCTTTACTCACGCAGTTGCCGGCCGTAAATTGCCTCGCTACGACGAACGGCCGCCTCCACGGCGGCCTCCTGGGCCGCCATTTCGAGCTTTCCAGACTCTATCAAAAGTGCCGCAAGCTCGCGAATTGTTCGCCGCGAAAGGCCTGGTTCATAAATCAGCATTAATCGCCGTTCGAGAAGGTCTTCGATTCGCTCGACCCATTCGTGGGTGATAACCCATCGCGCAAATGAACGCGGCAACGAGCTGCCGATGATGTTCTGACGCGCCGCCGAATCCGATCGGCCACCGCCCTCTGCCTCAAGAATTTGTACGATCCGATCCCCACACAGGGACCACATCGCGCGGATTTGCGCGACTTCCATTCCAAACAACGACGCCAGCTCTGCCCAATGACGTGCCAACTCTTCCCGATCGGCGGGAACATTCTTTCCGCCCGGGACCGGGCGCGCGATCGTCGTTGCCGAGCGGGCGATCGAAAGGCGGTGCAGCACCTCATCGGCGACAAGCTCGCCAAATGCGCGCGACGTTGTGAGTTTTCCACCGACGAGTGTGAGCAGCGGTATTCCATGCCAGTCGAAGACTTCGACGGAATGATCGCGGGAAATGGATCCCTCGGCACCTGCGGCGGCATAAGGCAGCGGCCGCACACCACTATAGCTCAACGTGACGTCCGACCGCGAAAGTCGCACGTCGGAAAAAAGTTGATTGACCGTGGTGACGAGATAGTTCAGCTCGGCGTCAGTCGCAACGGCCTGGTCCGGAGATTCGTCGAAGCGCTCATCGGTCGTCCCGACTAGAACCGCGTCGCCAAATGGAAGAACGAAGATCAACCGACCGTCGGCGGCCTCCGCATAAACTCCGGCGGTACCGACCGCCGCTTTCAGCGCCGCCTGATGCGTGACGAGATGGCTCCCCTTTGTTCCGCCGAAGAGCCGCGGGGCCGGCACGTGGAGTCGACTGAGGGTGAGGTCTCCCCACGCCCCCGTCGCGTTGACAACTAAAGGCGAGGCACAGCGGGCGCTTTCTCCTTGAGTCGTCGAGACGCGGATCGACCCGTCGGCAAATTCGGCCTGCGAATATGTGAAGAGGCGAAATTCGACGTTGGTCTCTTGGGCCACCTGACGAGCGTCTTCGAGCAGCGCAACGCAATACCGCTCAGGGAACCGCATCTGAGCGTCGCTGTAACCGCACATCCAACGGTAGTGTTTGGGATCGACACGAGGCACCCCTGCATCGTCCAGGTGATGAACACTGTGTCGCGGCGTCGACGGCTCGGCGGCGAATCGGTCGTACAACGACAGTCCGATATCGATCGTCCAAAGGCCGCGCTCAGACGGGCGCAGCAAAAGACGCGTCAACCGGTTCAATGCCTTCGATCGAGCGAGTCCGAGAAAGCGACCGGCCGATTGAAGCAGCCCGCCACTGCGACCGGCGACTGGAATATAGAGTCGCAACGGCTCGACTAGATGCGGCGCAACTTTGCGGAGAGTGGCCCGCTCAGCGAGCGATTCGCGAACAAGGTGGAAATCGCCGTACTCGAGATAACGCAGACCTCCATGAATGAGTCGTGACGAGCGGGAAGTGGCACCGCAGGCAATATCGTGGACATCAACAAGCCAGACACCAACCCCATTCAATACGAGTTCGCGTGCGACCGAGCAGCCATTGATCCCCGCACCAAGAATCAAAACAGTTGGTCGTTCCCCACGAGTCATGGCCCGCTATTGTCGACGAGGCAAGCCAGACTTGGAAGGGTCGCGCCCGAGAGTCGAGCGCCAGAGACGCCTAGAAAATGCGACCAGATGAGTCTCTTGCCGATTTTGCAAAACTGGTCGTGAATGGAACAGAGGGCGCTGTCATAATAGTTGTTGGACGCCAGTGCCCTGGCGTTCGTCTTTTTGCACCCCTAGGCACTGCCGCGGGACGCATTTATCATTTCGCACTCGTCAGGCAAGAAAGCGTCCGGGATACGAACTGCGATAGACGAACCGACATGCTGTTGACGCGACGTTCGACCGGTTGGGCTTATCTCGTTGCCGCGCTGGGATTCGGCGCCGTGATGGGCGCTTGCACTTTCGGCAGCGGCGTCGTGGGGACCCTGTTTGCCACCGCGATCTTTCTGCTGGCCGTGCTTGCTGCGGGAATTGCCGGGGGATGGAAGCCGGGGATTCTCACGACCGGACTCTGTTGCGTCGGCGTGCTTTTTTTCTTCACCGCGCCGCACTACACGTTCCGCGTCTCGAAGATGGGGGATCTGGCGCGGCTATTGGCCTACGTTGCCGCCGGCGTTGCGATCAGTTTGTTGTGTGAGGGATTAAGACGAGCGTGGGCGCGGATCGAGGACCGTCAGCGGCAGCTCGAGCTGGAAATCAGCGAACGGACTCGTGCGGAGGAACAGCTTCGCGAAGCCGATCGACGCAAAGATGAATTTCTGGCCACGCTCGCGCATGAACTTCGCAACCCGCTTGCCCCCCTAAGCAACGCCCTGCAGGTTTGGTCGTATCTCGAGCATGACTCCGCCCAAGTCGTCAATCTCAGGGCTCTGATGAAACGTCAGGTGGACCACATGTCTCGCTTGATCGACGACCTGCTTGACGTCTCCCGCATCGGCCGCGGGAAAATCCAACTGCGCAGGAAAGCGATCGACCTGGCCAACGTCCTGTCCGAAGCTATTGATACGCACAAATCGCTGGCTGAGCTGGGTGGCCACCGCTTAACGCTGAGCCTACCCCCCGGGCGGCTTTCGATCGTGGGGGACGAAATCCGGCTCGCACAAGTCATTGGCAACGTCCTGCACAACTCAATCAAGTTCACACCGCCGGGCGGCCTGATTGCCGTCAGCGTCGAGCACGTCGGTTCTAACGCCGTCATTCGCATCCGCGATAACGGCTGCGGGATTCCCCAAAATATGCTCGCCCAAATCTTTGAGAGCTTTCAACAGGTCGACCAGTCGTTGGGCCGCGCGCACGGCGGCCTGGGAATCGGCCTGAGCCTGGCCAAGCGGCTTGTCGTCCTGCACGACGGCACGATCAGTGCCCATAGCGAAGGGGTGGGAAAGGGAAGCGAATTTACAATTACGCTTCCGGCCTCGATCGAGATTGAAACGGGGACTGACAGCCCCGGTGCGGAAATCAAAGCACTGACCGGCGCCAGCGAGTCGCGCTGCCGCATTCTCGTCGTGGATGATACGGTCGCCTCGGCCGAGACGCTGGCGACGTTGCTGCGGGCCATCGGCCATCAGGTTTCCACAGCAAACGACGGACGTGCGGCGGTCAAATGGCTGTTGCAGAACAAGGTCGATGTGGTGTTCCTTGATATCGCCATGCCGGGAATGGATGGCTACGAGGTCGCCCGGCATATCCGATCGACGGCGGGCTTGGAAGAAATGGTTCTGGTCGCGCACACGGGACACGGTCAGGATGAAGACCGACGCAGAGCAAAGGAAGCCGGTTTCACTTACCATTTGACCAAGCCGACGTCGCTGGCGGCGCTCCAGGACGTGCTCGCCCGAGGACGCAATTGCCTTGTTGCCGGCCAATCCGCCCTTCAGTCGATCCCCGACGGGCGCTCGACGTCTTAGCGAATTCGCGATTCGAACGCACCAGCCCGCGCGGTCGATTCGGGAGGCTTTATCGCACGAGCATGCTGGCGGCTCATGTGTCGTCGTCCGCCCCGGTTCAGACGCGAAACAAAGTGGCCTGAGTCAGCTCGCTTTCAAGGGACCTTATTTCCCGCCGGTCTTTTTTTCGATTTTCGCCCACGTGTCGCGGAGCGATACCGTGCGATTGAAGACGAGGGCGCCGGGACGCGAGTCCCTCGAGTCTGCGCAGAAATAGCCCAGCCGCTCGAATTGATATCTGTTTCCCGGCTCGGCGGCGGACAGGCTCGGTTCGAGCTTGCCGGCTTTCACAATAGCCAGCGAATTCGGGTTGAGGTTCACTTTGTAATCCGTCCCTTCGGGCACGTCTTCTGGACTTTCCTTGGTGAAAAGGTGCTCGTAGAGGCGAATTTCCGCGTCGACGGCGTGTTGGGCCGAGACCCAGTGGATGGTCGATTTGATTTTGCGGCCGTCGGGCGTGTTGCCGCCGCGGGTCGCCGGATCGTATGTGCACCGCAGCTCGGCGACTTGCCCGGTCTGTGGGTCCTTAACGGCTGAGACGCACTTGATGACGTAGCCGTAGCGCAAGCGAACCTCGCGCCCGGGCGCCAGCCGAAAGAACTCCTTCGGCGGGTTTTCGCGAAAGTCGTCCTGCTCGATATAGAGGACTCGCGAGAAGGGGACTTTACGCGTCCCGGCTGACGGATCTTCCGGGTTGTTGACCGCCTCCATCTCCTCGACGAGATCCTCCGGGTAATTCTCGAGCACGATGCGGAGCGGATTGAGCACGGCCATCGCCCGTGGGGCGCGGCGGTTCAAATCCTCGCGGATGCAATTCTCCAGCACATTAATTTCGGTGAGGCTGTTGTACTTTGTCACCCCGATGCGTTCGCAAAACGTTCGGATCGATTCGGGCGTATAACCGCGGCGGCGCAGACCGCTGATGGTGGGCATGCGTGGATCGTCCCAGCCGCTGACGTAGTTCTCTTCGACGAGCTGCAACAGCTTTCGCTTGCTCATCAACATGTAGGTCAGGTTCAGGCGGGCAAATTCGATTTGCTGCGGGTGATA
>CAYWOV010000208.1:0-5993 GCA_964459965.1 uncultured Planctomycetaceae bacterium
CGTTGAGCTGGTTCGAGACCGCGCTCATCCGCTCGCCCAGCTCGTTGTTGAATTTTTTGAGCATCAGCGCGAAGCGCCGAAGTTCTTGCGGGTCGACAATAGCTTGAGGCATATTTTCAACCTGAATTGGATGTGAAAGGATTCCGCCGGCTCGCGGGCGACTCGTTCGCGTCACGACCGCCGGAATACGGAAAGACTGGAACGTGAACCCGCGGCGTCCGACTGAACCCCTTGATTTTAAACAGGTTCCTGGCCCGCTCACTTAACTCTACCGGCGCAAACGGGCCACATCAAGGTGAAGGTTGGCGAGGAAGGGATGACGAGCGGGCCGCTTCATCAAAGCTCCCGTCTAGGCTGTCCAACAAGTATTGTCTCCAGCTCGGACCAGCCAGGAGAATTCGCCTAATATCTGGCCGGCGGCGGCGAATCAACGTCCGGCAGTACCGCGCGGAGACTGCCCCTGCCCCTTTTTTGAGTACTCGCACCACCCCCGGAGGCAATCAGATGTCGGCCAAATTGCTCGCACGCCAGTTGGCACTCTGCTGGATTCTTGTTTCGTCTGCGTCGGTCGCGGCCCGGGCCGAGGACGCTGCCGCGCTGGTTCAAAAGGGGTTCTACCTGCAGGTCCACGAAGGCGACCCGGCCGGGGCGGCGGCCGTCTTCGAGAGTGTTGTGTCCGATTCGGCCGCGCCGGCCGCATTGCGGCGCGAGGCCCAGACACGGCTTGCCCAATGCCGCGAAGACTTGGCGGCGGCCGATTTGGCCCGGCTCATGCCTCCCGACGCGATCGCCTATGTTGAACTCAACCAGCCCGGCGATCAGGTTGTCCGCCTGGCGAAGATGATGGGCCTCGTCCGCGAACCGGGCACCGAGCCGGCCGCAAACGCCGAGGGACACGCCGCGCCCGGCATTCCCCTCGGCCCCGGCCTGGTCTTCCCCGCCGATTTCACGGTCAGCCCGGCCCTTGCGGCCGAGCTCAAGAAGTTTCGCGGTGCGGCCGTTGCGATCACGGGATTGGATGAACACATGAACCGCGTGCCGGACGGCGTGCTGGTGATCCATCCGGGCGACAGTGACTTGCTGCGTGGCCTGCTGGAAACGGCCGTGCAGTTGATCGAGCCCGCCGACCCGATCGGCAACTTCAAGACGTACCGCTTCCACGATGGTCGGCAGCAGTTCTGGCTCACTGTCACGAAGCGGCTGCTGGTTGCCGGGACCAAGCGAGAGGCCGTGGCCGCCACCGTCGAGCGACTCGGCAATCCCCAAGCGGCGAGCCTGGCCGCACGCCCGACCTTCAAGGCGCACGAAGCAGAGCGCCGCAAGGGCCTCCTCTTCGCCTATGTCGACGGGCGCGAGACGGCGCACCGGTTGCGGTCGTTCATGAAAGGCCAGGAAGCGGCCATCGCCTCGACACTGCTCGATCTGGAACACCTCGAATCGCTCACGCTCTCCGCCGGAGTGACCGACGACAGCGTCCAGATCATCGCGCGGATGAACCTCGTGCCAGGGCATCACAACGTCGCTTACAACCTGATTCGCACGGCCCCATTCACTGGCCGATCGCTCAATTCGGTGCCGAGTGGTACGGCAGCCGTCGTGCTCGTTGGACTGAATCCGGCCACGCCCGCGCCGAGCGCCAAACCCGCGGCACCCGGATCCGTCGAAGTAACGGGAATGGATCT
This sequence comes from uncultured Planctomycetaceae bacterium, assembly GCA_964459965.1. Taxonomy (GTDB): domain Bacteria; phylum Planctomycetota; class Planctomycetia; order Planctomycetales; family Planctomycetaceae; genus DASPSM01. The sequence goes on from CAYWOV010000208.1 coordinate 1,683, forward strand.
CGGGCGAGAAATCTTTGCCAACATTGAGGAAGTGGCATTTTTCGTCCTGCCGACGGCCACAAAGTCCGCGAGCGCGCACTCGCCCCTGCCGGCGATGGCTGCCGTCTTCGCCGTGAAGGACGCGGCCAAGAGCGAGGCGCTCTGGACCCAGATTCTCTCAATCGCGGCAATCGCCGGAGTTCACCACGGGAAGCCGCACGACGTGACCATCGAAGGCATAACCGGCAAGCAATATCACTTTGATGGGATGCCGCCCATCGTCGTCGTCCGCACGGCGGACCGGGAGTTGATTGTGGGCACCGAAGACGCGGCCAGCGCTGCCCTCCGCGCCAGCGGCGGCCACGACTCAATCCGTACCGACGAAGCCTTCGGCAAAGTGCTTGCCAAACTCACGCCGACGAGCAGCAAGGCCGTGCTGGTGGACGCGGGCCGCGCCGTGCAACTTGCGCGAAACCTCTCCGGCGGCGGGAGCAGTTCCGAGATGGATCTGGCCGTTGTGGCCTGCAAGGACTTGCGGGTCTCGCTTGTAACGGACGAAGCCCGCGACTGCCTGACGGTCAGCATCGAAGCCAGCGGCCTGCCGAACGTTCCTTCGATCATCAAGATGATCGCCAATCAAACGCCGCACGCCAGCGCAAGCAAATGAGCGATCTCCGCGGCGCGCACGAGCGACCATCATGAGCAGGTTCCGCTTGCCGGGCGGGACCTGCTTTTTTTGCGTCGAGAAGCCCATCCCCGCGGTGACTGGCATACGCGGAACAATCGTCAAGAACCTCTCAATCTGCCTAATCCAACCAGCCGATAATTCTCTCAACGGCCGATTTGGGCGGCTGAAGGGGGGACCGTGCGCGAACATCGCGTGCCAGCAGATCTGGCGTCTTCATTTGCGACGCGGCTCGGAATGAGTTGCTTCGCGCGCGGAGGATGGCTGTGGGTCATCCTGCTTGTCGGCTCGTTCGCAGGCTGCCGCACCCACTTGGGCCTGCGCGACAATACCGTGCGCACGACGAGCACTCTGGCGGATCTCAACTATCAACAAGTGCTCGACAATCTGGCGCGGTTTCACGACAACCCGGCCGCGATGCCGTCGGTCGCCGTCGTGAACGCGGGCACTGTGACCGTCGCCGATCAACAGGCGGTGAACGCCAATGCCACATACGCCCCCACGTTGACCTTCGGCCAGCAAATCGGTTCGGGCTTGCCAATTCTCAGCTTGCTGCTCAATCCCAGCGGTTCGCGCAACGTGACTGAGAACTGGTCGTTGGCCCCCGTCACCGACATCGACAACCTGCGGCGGATTCGCTGCGCGTATCAGCTCCTGGTGGCCGACGGCGCTTTGGATTCGGCCTGCATTCCCTGTCGCGAGCTGATCAAACGCTTTTATTTGGGCGAGCAGGAAGATCTGAATTGCGTGATTCCCAAGGGCTGGTACTGCGTGGGCTGTAAGAAAGACGTGCCCGAGTGTGCCTGCTACGTGGGGCACTACCACAACGCTTACGTATGGGTGAACGCGAACGGTCTGGACGGCCTGACCACGTTCACCATGACGGTGATCGACCTGGCGACGGGCAAGCCGCACGCACCCACCAAGTCCGTCGTGCGGACGTACGGTCCCGACGGCAAGCTGCACAATTCGCAGATCACCACCACCGAGATCGACGAACAGGCGCTGAAGGAGATGCGCAAGGAAGCCGGCCAATCCGAACGCGTCCGGCAGTATCTCACTCCGCCGCTCGTCAACCCGGGCATGTTTTTCGTGCCCCATTAGGCCGACTCGCAGCGAACCGCGGCGGCAACGAATTGTGGCGGGCGCGTAACGAAATCCGCCCGCCGTTTTGCTCGCCTTGCGGCCGATCTTCGTGATACGCTGGGCATTCTCCCGGTGATTGAATCGCCACAGGCCCATCGCGCCGCGAGCCGCTTGAGAAGGACAACCATGATGCCGCACGATCGCCAACCGTCCCACGAAAGTCAGTTGCAATCGGCCATTTCTCGCCGCGACTTCCTGCGGCATGGCGCCTTGGCGAGTGCGGCCTTTGCTCCCGGGATGGTGCTCTTGTCGGCCGGCGAGAAAGCGCAGGCGTCCGCCACGTCAACCGTCGACTACGAGTTGAACGTCGGCACCCGCATGGCCCAGCCCGACGGTCGCAGCCGCGGCATCTGGTGCTACAACGGCCAGTTGCCAGGACCGGTGATCCGCGCAAAAGTGGGCCAGAAGATGCGGATCAAAGTGGTCAACCACCTGCAGATTCCGTCGTCGGTTCACTGGCACGGCCTCCACCAGCCGGGAACCTGGCAAATGGATGGCGTGGACAAAGTGTCGCACGCGCCGATCCCGCCCGGTTCGTCATTCGTGTACGAATTCACGGCCACACCGGCTGGCACACACTGGTATCACTCCCACGTCGGCGTGCAATACCCCAACGGGTTGTTCGGCCCGCTCATCGTCGACGAAGCCGTGCCGCCGGCCCGCTACGACCGCGATGAAATCCTGCTGATCAATGACTGGTTCTTGCGGCCGGCTGATGAGATTCTGGCCGGGCTCATTGGTCCCGCACGAATCCGCGGCGCCCGCATGGCGGGCATGAAGCCGGACCCGGCCGGCAAATCCATGGCCAAAATGCCTTCCCCGTTACCCATGAAGGGAATGGCCATGAAGGGCATGCCCATGAAGGAGATGGGTGGCAAGCCGGATGTCGGCGATGTGCCGTTCGAGTCGGCCTTATTTAACGGCCTCGGTCGATTCCCCGCCACGCACGCTCCCCTGGCGAACATACGTATCAAACAGGGCGAGACGCTCAGGCTGCGGCTCATCAACGCGTCGAGCACCTATGAATTCCGCGTCCAGATCGACGGCCATCCGCTGACGGTCATCGCCGCCGACGGCTCACCGGTCATGCCGATCAAGGTCGACAACCTGGTGTTCGGCCCCGGCGAGCGCTACGACGTCTTGCTCGCGGGCGATCAATCGGGCGCCGCATGGATTCGCGCGGCTACGCTGGCCGGCGACGAAGCCCGCGCCGTGCTGCGTTATGACGGAGCGCCGCAAGTCGAGCCTGCGACCAGCGAGGTGATCTGGGGCAAGCAATCGCTGGCACTCGGCGCACTGCGTTCGCCGGCGCCGGTGACGCTCGGCCCGCAGCCCCGCCAGGTGTTGCTACGTTTAGGCGGCACGATGAGTCCGTATGCTTGGAATATCAACGACCAGGCCTACCCGCAATCCGAGCCGATCACCGCGGCCAAGGACGAATGGCTGCGGTTTGTTCTCGACAACCCGACCGGCATGGATCATCCGTTCCATCTGCACGGCCATTACTTCTACGTGCTCGGCCCGCCCGGTCGACTGAACCTGAGCGACCCACCGCGAAAAGATACAGTCAACGTGCCAGCCCACGGTCAATTGGTGCTGCTCTGGAAAGCCGACAATCCGGGCCGCTGGTTCTTTCATTGCCACATCGAATGGCACGCCGCCACCGGCATGGCGCGGGTCATCGAGATCACGTAGCACAAATTGCGGCTCGGGCCGGCGAAGATAATCTCACCCCATGCCTTGACCAACAAAAGGCTTCCCCGTTTTCAAAATCTCCGCTTCTCTCTGCATATTGCGAATTGCTTGCGAATTTAAGTGCTTAAAAGCATCCGTCAGAAACGTTGTGCCGTGCGCGATGGTGGGTTCAAGAAAGAGTGTGCGACGCCCGTGCCGGTAGGCCAGCTCGCCATAGACGGGAAGATATTCCTGCATCACGCCTTGGGCATAGCGTTCATAGACGGGCCAAGGCTGACCCAAGATGGCCATGTCCAAATCGAGCAGCAGATTCGTGTCGTGACTCGGCGTCAGGGCATGCTGCTTGGTCGCTTCCACACTGCGTGCGGAAGTCTCCAACAGCGTCCAATCGACAAGGCCGCCGAGCAGGTCCTGCAGCTTCTTTGCACTCTGCCCTTCGTTGTCATGACGCGACGGATCGTAAACGGCGTCATGAAAAAAGATCGCCAGTTCGACGGCGGGCGGGTGCTCGAAGCCTGCCTTAATGCCGTCGAAACCGTCCAGCATCGAAACGATATGGCCGACGCCGTGATAGTGCCGAGCGCTGCCCGAGTATTGAGCCAGCAGATAGTCGCCGACTTCTTCTGCCTTGGCACGATCCAGCCCGATGTGGGCGGCCAGCGCGTGCCACTTGCTGACAAATGTGTCGGACTCAGCGTCAGTCATCGATCGAGAGCCTAAAGCAACTCATGAGGCTGATTGAACTCATCGTCGTAGATCGTGATCAGAGCGTACGGGATCAAGAGACCGGCCGCGATGATCAACCA
>CAYWOV010000209.1:0-5991 GCA_964459965.1 uncultured Planctomycetaceae bacterium
ATTTAGAGATGCGAGCACTTTGGCGTCGCGATGAATGCCTGATCTTGACCGGCGGTTTCCGCCACGGAATTGCCGCTCGTGGAAGGCAAGCGCTCTTGAAGGCTTCACGGACGGCCGGATGATCGTCGACGATCTTGGCCTTTGCGACTTGCGCCCTTCGAGTGGCTCGCAGCAAGAGAGAAACCCTGCTTCAGCACACACGTCACCACGGTACCCCGGGGAGTCACACGGGCGATCGTCAGTTGCGCGCCCAGGATGCTGGCGCGATTTCGCATGATTCGGATGCCCAATCCCTCGGTTTCCCCTTTGCGAATTCCGCGTCCATCGTCCTGAATTGCTAGGACGACGGCACCGTCGGCCGCTTGCAGGCGCATTTCGACCTGCTTTGCATTCGCGTGCTTGATCGCGTTGGTGCAAGCCTCTTGCGCAATATGGTAGAGCTGTGTCGCCTGCCCATTGTGGGCGAGACGGATCGCCTCGTCGCCGTGGAAGATGCACTCGACCTTGGTAGCCTCGCCGAGACGTGACACCATTTCCGCCAGCGCGGCCGGCAGTTGGGCGGAATCGATTTCCACTTGAGACAGGCCGCGGGAAATCTCGCGGACGCGCTGCATCAGGCGCTGCGCCGTCGTCTTGATTTTGCCGGCGATGTCGGCTTCCGGCGACGAGGAATCCACGAGCGCCGTCTCGAGGGTTTCCGTCAGCAAGCCGAGCGCCGTCAGATCCTGTCCGCAATCGTCGTGCAAGTCCTGCCCGATGCGCATTTGCTCGAGCGTCGAAATTTCCACGATCTCGCGCTCCAATTGCTTTCGCTGCGAAATATCACGAACGATGGCGATGAACACATTGGAGTGGCCGACTTTGCTGATTGCCAAGTCCACGGGAAAGGTCGAGCCGTCCTTGCGGCGAGCCACGGCTTCGGGATGCCGGATCCGCTCGCCGGGTCCGCCGGTCCCCGCGTATTGAGCCAGGTCGCCGTCATTCGCTCCGAGATCGGGAGACGAAAGGAGTGCGGAAACCTCGCGGCCGTGCATTTCCGCGGCCAGGTACCCGAACATGTGCTCGGCAGCGCGATTGAAGGATTCCACGCGGCCTTGATCGTCGAATGTCACAATGGCGTCGGCGGCCGCTTCGTGAACGGCGCGGAGACGATCCTGCTGTTCGCGGAGCTCAGCCGTGCGGCGCTCGACTTCCTGTTCCAGGTGAACGCGCGATTTTTTCAGCTCGGTCATGTCGCGGGCTGTTTCGGCGATGGCGATCGGCCGGCCGGATTCGTCGGTGAGCGCTTTGGCGGCGACCCAGACCTCCAACAGTCGGCCGTCCTTGGTGATCCGCCGCGATTCCCATGATACGACGCGTTCGCCTCGTTCCAGGCGCTTGGCGATCTCGGATGTTTCCTCGTGAAGCGGCTCGGGCAGCAGATCCGACACTTTCATCGCGAGCGCCTCGGCTTCGGTGTAGCCGAGCATTCGCTCGGCGCCGCGGTTCCATGCGGTGATGCGGCCCCCAAAATCCTCAATCGTGATGGCGTCGTCGGAATTCTGCAAAACGGTGGCCAAGAGCCGCGCCGACTCCTCGTTGAGCTTCAATTGGGTCACCTCGGTAAACGTGATAATCACACCCTCAATCGCGTCCTCGAGCGTGCGATAAGGGGTCGCGCGACGGATCCACCAGCGGCCCTCCTCCGAGCGCACTTCCTGGCTCTGGGGCGAGAGCTGCCGCAGGACGTCTTTGGCGTCGGAGATGAGTTTGGCGTCGGTGAATTTCGTGGTGATGTCGCTCAGCGGCCGGCCCACGTCCGTCGCGATCAGATTCAAAAGTTGCGTCGTCGCCGCGGTAAACTGCCGAATGCGAAGGCTCTTGTCCAAGAACACGGTAGCGATGTCGGTGCAGTTGAGCAGGTTGGCCATGTCGTTGTTAGCCGTCTCAAGATCCTGCACCTTATCCTGGAGCTGATTGTTGACCGTCGTCAGCTCCTCGTTGAGCGATTGCAGCTCTTCCTTCGAGGTTTCCAGTTCTTCGTTGGCCGACTGCAGCTCCTCGTTCATCGACATCATTTCTTCGTTGGAAGCCTTCAGCTCTTCGTTGGAGCTTTCCATCTCCTCGATCGAGCTTTGCAGGTCTTCCCTCATCGCGCGCAGCTCCATTTCGAGCTGGTGCACGACTGAGTCTTCCGTCACTTTTTGCGGCTCCCCCGGCGGATGGACAAATCCGGGAAGGTCGCGGAAGACGATCAGCAACAGGCCGTCGGATGCCGCGGCGCCGCGCACCGGCCTGACGGCGACCTCGATCGGCACGTAGCCGCTGTTGCGCTTGACCTGCACGTTGTGGAGGCGGACCGGCTGTCCGTCTTTTACCGCCTGATGGATCGCGCCGCGGAGTTTCGACCTCAGGCCTTCGCGAATCAGCAAGTTCAGGTCTTGGGTCGGCTCGCCGGTCGGCATGTCGAGGTACCGGGTCGTGGGCCCCGAGTAATAAAGGATCTCGTACCGCCTATTGATCAGGACGGCGGCGGGTTCCAATTCGTCGAGCAAGAGCCGTTGGGTCAACGCGGCAAAATTCTCCTCGCGACCGGGTGCGGCTCCCGGCAGCCGCCGCAGAGGAGCGGAGTATTCTCCCGCAGTGGGCAGCGGAAATTCGACGCGGCCCGTCCGGTTTGGACCGATTCGCCGATAGATCCGCCACTTCTTCGAGACCGCTTCGAACAGGTCGGTCTGGCGGCCGATCGTCTCCGACGGTCCCAGTAACAAATAGTCGCCCGCTTTCAGCGCGAAGTGCAGCAGAGAGATGACTTTTTTTTGCGCCTCGGGTTCGAGATAAATCAGCAAATTGCGGCACGTGATGAGATCGAGCTTCGAGAACGGGGGATCGGTAATCACATTTTGTGCCGCGAAAACGACGGTCTCGCGGACTTGGGCGTTGATCTGATAGCTCGAATCGTCGATGCGGGTAAAGAAGCGGGCCAGCCGTCCGGGCGAGACGTCGGCGGAGATGCTTTCCGAGTAGATCCCCTGGCGGGCCGTCTCGAGCGCCGCGTCGTCGACATCGGTGGCAAAGATTTGGAGCCGGCAGCTCTTTTGCGCATCCGTCAACTGCTCAAGTAGCAGCATGGCGATGGAATAGGCCTCTTCACCGGTGGCACAACCGCAGACCCAGACTCGCAAGGGGGAATCGTCCTCCCGCGCCTCCAGCAGCGGGGTGATGGCTTCCTGCAGCAGAGCGTGGTAGGCCTCCGGGTCGCGGAAGAAACTGGTCACGCTGATCAAGAAGTCGCGGGCCAGCCTTTGCACCTCGTCGGGATGTTCGCGCAAGTAGGTGAGGTAACCGGCAATGCGAGGAATGTGGGTGAGCCCCATCCTCCGCTCCACGCGCCGCGACAACATCTTTTTGCGATAGCAGCGGAAATCGAACCTCGTCCGCGTCCGCAACAGTGCCAAGACCTGGTCGAGATGATCGGGCGACGCATCGGCCTCCTTCGCCGGAGTTCCGTCTAACACCGTCCTGCCATAAAAGTGCTGGATGAACTGCACGAGCGCATCGGGCATGTCGTCGACCGGCAGCACGTAATCGGCAAGACCGGTGGAGATCGCGCTTTCGGGCATGCGGGGGTACGCGGCTGTCGCTGGGTCCTGCACCATGGCCAAGCCGCCGGCCGCCTTGATCGCCTTGAGCCCCAGCGTTCCATGCGCACCGGTTCCGCTTAAGACGATGCACACCGCCTTTTCCTGCCGATCGTCCGCGAGCGAGCGGAGAAACAGATCGATCGACGTCTGCGAGGTACCGCGCTCGACTGGCCCGGTCAGTCGGAGCGCACCCTGCTTGATCGTCATGTATTTGTTCGGCGGGATCACGTAAACGTGGTTGGCCTCGACGCGCATCCCATTGGCCGCCTCGATCACTGGCATCGTCGTGTGCCGCGCCACCAGCTCGGCCATCAGGCTTTGGTGCATGGGGTCCAGATGCGGAACGAGCACGAAGCCCATACCGCTGTCGGCCGGCATAGCGGTGAAGAACCTCTTGAACGCGTCGAGCCCGCCGGCCGACGCGACCAGACCCGCGACAGGGGGTCCCTCGACCGGCGGCCGTTCCGGTTCCAGGTCGTCGTCAGTCTCGGACGCCGAAGGACTGGCCGCTGGTTTCGCCGACGACGACTTCGCGGGACGAGCGGCTCGCTTGGAGGGAGGCGCCGACTTTCCTTTTTGCGGGCCGGCCTTGGTCGACCCAGCCTTCGCGAGCGCAGCCTTCGCCGAATTGATCTTTGGCAAATCCGCCTTCTTCGGCGCGTCGGCAGATTTTTTTACCCGCTTCTTCGCAGCCATCGTCGGCCTTACGTATTTCGAATGGTCAACGGCAGATCGGCACCCGTCGTGGCGTCAACTATACTCATTCCGGCGCGGCCGAAGTACCAAACAGAGTTCTCGCTCAGACTGTGTCCGGCGGAGGCCATATCTATTGCGTACCGTTCGAGATCTGAAGCACGCGTGAGTTGCGAAGCCGCTCACGTCGCTTGCGATCATGTCGGGACGACTGTCGCAGACCCGAGCCGATTGGATCAGGACGTCGCGGCGCGAACGTTACAATCGCATGCTTCTCGTGGCGCATGGCGCGGTAAAGCAGGCGCGGATGCGCTCGTTTATTGTCATGAGGTGGTGGCGGCCCTTGTGGGTGTGGGGCGCTGCGATTTTCTTGAGCGCCGGCCCAAATCTGATTGCCCAGGACACGCGGGCCACGCCGACCTATCGACGCTTCAAGCAAGAGCTTGACGTGATTGCGTGATTGACACGCACGACCATCTCTTTCCGTACGACCGGCTGCCCTGCATCGTCGAACGCCCTGGAACTGTTCCCGCAATTACGGTCGCGGCTGTGGAAGACGAAGGGCAAGCGACTGCAACCTCCTTGAAAGTTCGCACGCCGAAACTAACGAGTCGCAGTGTTTGGCCTCACGAACCAGCCCAGAATCATGCCGGTGAGTATCCAGAATGAGACGCTGTAGAAGGCCTGATACAGCTTCCATTGCCACGAAATGTGCCACCAGGCGATGTCGCCGCCGTCGATAAGAATCGCCGCGGTGAGTCCGACTAAGGTGACGAATTTGATTCGGTCAAAGTACGTCGGCAACGCCGAGCCGACCTGGCGTAGGAGCAGGGCGATCAGCACGATCACGACGAGATCCAAAACGAATCCGTAGATAAAAGTTGACGGATCCATCCCCGACATCCCGCCGACGGCGAGCATATGCACCATCGCCACGGGCCCCTTCTTGCTCAGCTCTTCCCGTTTCTGATCGTCGTTCGCGAAACCGGGGACGAGGTACGTTCCATTCTCGGGGAACTGCTCGCGCAAAGCCGCACCCGCCGCCGCATCATCGCGGACGTGCTTCCAGATCTGCGTTTTGTACGGCCCCATTCCCCAATACAAAAAGCCCCAAAAGTAGAGCACGATGCAAGCGATGACGACTCCGACAACGGTTCGTGTCATTGGCGAGTTTCTCTTGTAGATGCTTCGCCGTCCGGTCCGGATCGCTCGGCAGGACGACCTCAGCGAACTTCGTCGTTGGTCTTCGAATTAGTCTGCCGGCCAGGAACGGCAAACGCAACAACTTCTTAACGCAATCCAGTGCGCCGAACAGGCGGGGAGCGTCGTCTGTAAATGAACGGAGCGCTCTTCCAGACTTTTTGGGCCGCCCGCGGACAGTGGCATAGGTGTTTTCACCTTGGTATTATCCCTAACCGCCGAGACGAAGAGCCTGTTCAGAGACGAAGAACCCTGGGCATGCGATGAACACGCGTGCATTGCGCTTTGACGCCCGCGTTCGCGCAACGTGTTTCGTCCGTTCCATTGGTTTCGTTTCAATTAGGCTCAAGAGCATCATTTGCCCGGAGGCGTAGAACTTCTGCTGTTGCGGGCTGATGCTACCCCCTGGCGGGAACATCTTGAACACGTCGTGATAGTTGTGGCAGGCGATGCCTAACTGCTTCAAATTGTTGCG
>CAYWOV010000210.1:0-5976 GCA_964459965.1 uncultured Planctomycetaceae bacterium
GAGCGATTCTCCATGTCGGGCATGGCGCCGACGGGGATGCCGCGGCCATCGTCGGTGATGGTGATGCTGCCGTCGGCGTTGATGCGGACGATGATCACGCTGGCGAAGGCGTTGACCGCCTCGTCGATGCTGTTGTCGACCACTTCGTAGACCAGGTGGTGCAGGCCGCGCGGAGTTGTGTCCCCGATGTACATCGCAGGCCGCTTGCGGATGCCTTCAATCCCCTCCAGGACGCGAATATCTCGCGCGTCGTAGCCGGGATCGTTATGCGACGTGCCCAATTCTTCGGCCGGCTTTTCCGGAGTCTCTTCGTTTTCTGGTGTCTGGTTCAAAATCGACGGCTCCAACCCGCGAGTGGCAGACCACTAAGCCGCGGGCAGATTTCCCTTCAGGACGAATTTAAGGTCGCGAAGTTTAAGCTCGGGACATTCTCGCGACAGCGCTTCCAACAACGACGCCTTGCGATAGGCCGACAGCTCACTCAGCAGGGGGGAATTCCCCACGGCCACCTGCAACACGCTGCGGCGAATACCGAGGACCCGGGTCGCCGCGGCGACCGATGCGCCGGCAGCCGTTTTCCAGGCCTCGTTTAACCGGGCGTGACCCTGCACTTGGGCCCAGCCCCGCAGCGCGATCAAATCCGTGACTGCCTGCGCAAGACGCTCGGGCGCTTGGCCCCGTCCTTGAGTCATCAATTCCTCGGATTATCGGTCCCTCGACAGGGGCATCACCACGTAGGTGTATGCATCGTCCGTGCGAAAAACGGCCGCACTTTCCGCGTCGATCAGGTCGAGGCGAATTTGTCGCTCCGGCTCGAGAACGCGGAGAAAGTCGGCGATGAACCGCGGGTCGAATAAAATCGCCAGCTCGGCACCGTCGTAACTGATTGGCAACTGGATGACCGACTGTCCCACGTCGGCCGATTTGCTGGTCAACGTCAGCAATCCCGACGAAAAACGGAAGTCGACACCGCGGCTGTCCTCTTCCGTGACGATTTGGGCCTGCCGTATCGCCGAGTAAAACGGGCCGACAACCAGATCGATCGAAGTTGTGGACTTCGCGGGAATGACGTCGCGATACTTCGGAAACCGGCCCTCGACCAAACGGCTATAAATTGTCGACGTGCCGACCTTCACGAGGGCCTCGTTGGCGTGAATCGCCAGGAGTGCTTCGCTGTCTGCGTCGGGAATACTTCGTTCGATGAGCGAAAGAGCTTTGGTCGGAATCACCGGAGCCGGGTTGTCCGGATCCTGTGCCCCGTGGCAGCGGCAAGGGATCTCAAAGACGGCCAGGCGACGCGTATCGGTCGCCGCGAGCGTGATTTTATCCTTGCCTAATTCGAGCAGCACGCCGCCCAAGGCGTAACGCGAGCTTTCCGCGTCGGTCGCGAAGGCGGTCCGTTTGATCGCATCGCGCAGCGATTTGCCGGGAATGGCGTAGTACCGTTCGTCGTCGAATTCGGCGACCGGGGGAAATTCGCTGGCGTCTTGAGCGGAGAGCCGAAATTCGCTTTTATCGTTCTTGATCCAGACCGCGTCGGCATCGACGATAATATTGACCTTATCCTCGACCAGCTCGCGAATAATGGCCGTTGTCCGCGCGGCGGGCAGGAGCGTTTCGCCTTCGGACTCGATTTCAACACCGGGAATTTCGTATCGGATGGCGACTTCCGCGTCGGTCCCCAAGAGCGTCGCCTTTCCACCGGCCACTTGCAGCTTGACGTTCCTCAAAATCTCCTTAGGCGTCCGCGACGGAACTACGCCTCCCACCACCTGCAGAGCGGCGGCGAGTGACGGACGATGACAATGCAATTTCATAGGTGTGAGACCGTCCTTCCGTCTCGACGAGAGTTTTCACGGCACGTGAGGCGCAGCGTTCCGAAATCTCGTCAGAAAACGCGACTTGGCTTCCTATCTCTATCTCTTGAAATTATAGAATTTAGTAGTCGTAGGAGCAATGAAGATGATCGTTGAAAACACCGAGAATCACGAATTGTAACTTATTTCTACGAATAAGTTTATGACTGCGACTCTGGGTCGCGCTCTTTGTGAAGGAAGCATTGAAAACTGGTCGGCTTTGAGACGACTTTCGGTGGATAAAAAGGGCCATTCTTAATCGCCCGAAGTTGCCACCACTCTTTGTTCAATTTGCCTGGTCCGCCTAATGACAAACAATCAACAGGTCCTTCACGACACGCTAGCCGCGACGCAGCGTACGGCGAAGCCGCTCAATGTCGCGGGCCAGCGAGGGGTCAGCGGCGAGGAGGGCGCGCGTGCGGCGGCAGGCGTGAACAACCGTCGTATGGTTCTTGCGTCCAAAGAAGCGGGCAATGGCAGCGGCCGACTGACCGCTGAACTCGCGGGCCAAAAGCATGGCGACCTGCCGGGCCTGCACCGATCGTTTGAGACGCCCCGATGATCGGAGCTGCGACAACGGAATTCCGTAGAACTCGGCGACTGCCTTCGCGATTTGGCTCAACGATCGGTCTTGCGGAGTCTTTGCCGCGTTAAGCTGCGCCTCGACGAGTTTGGCATCGGAATCGTAGTCGTTGTGGCGCGCGTCCAAATCCAAATTGACGAGAGCGGCCAGTATTTCTCGCGGGGTCGCTGGACCCTTTCTCGCAAGCAATTCCGCGGCTTCTGAGGAGAGCGGGATCTGGCGGCAAGCCGCGAAATGCTTGGCAAAATTAAGCCGGCTTGTTTCGTCGAGCAACTCCATGGAAACGCATAATCCGCCGCGCAGGCGGCTGGCGAGGCGCGGGATAACGTGCTTCAACTGCCCTGGCAGCGACGTGCACGTGACCAACACCCGACCACCCGATCGCTTCAGTTCATCGAGTATCGCCACCAGCATCCGCTGCGCCGCAGCCTTCCCTTGAATCGAACCGATGTCTTCGAGCACGAGCAAATCGACCGCCGTGTGATCGGCCTCGAACTCGGCTTGCGCCTCTCGGGCAAAGGCCTCGCTCAGCCGCGCAACAAACTCGGATGTCGTTACCGTGATGAGGCGCAGCCGCGAGGTTTGACGATGCGCCTCGCGGATAAAATGTCGCACGAAGTGCGATTTGCCGATCCCCGAGGGCCCGTACAGATACACCAGGCCGACCGGATCGTCGGCCTGCGCGCTTGCCAGCCGCGTGACGGCGGCGTGGGCCAGCCGATTTTCTTTGACGACGACAAGCGGCTCGACAGCGCGTTTCGCCGATTCGCCCGCGACGCGTGGTCGCTTGTCGCGGTTGTCCTTGCTCATGGGGTTGTCTTTGCCGCTTGTGGTCCACGGCCGTCAGCCGTTGAGTGCGGCTGGCACGGATGTACGTCGCAATCGGGTCACGCAGTTCGAGATCCGTCTGACCGCTTCGTCGATTTCTTCCGGCGTGTTTTCAAAACTCAGGCTGAACCGGAGAGACGAAGAGACGACTTCAGGCGGGCGGCCCATCGCCAAGAGGGCAGGTGCCGGTTCGGTCGAGCCGCTGGCGCATGTGCTCCCTAGCGAACAAGCGATGCCAGCCAGGTCGAGCGCAACGAGCAACGCTTCGCCGTCGACGCCTGGGAACGCGATGTTCAATGTGTTGGAAAGCCGGTGCCGTCGCGAGCCATTCACAACAGCCGGCTCGCAGGCCGTCTCGAGGCCTTCCTCCAGTCGGTCTCGCAACTCGCGCAGCCGTGCGTCCCAAATTTGCCTTTCGCTCTGCCAGCGCTCCAATGCGACAGCCATTCCGACGGCAAGGGCCACCGATTCGGTGCCGGCCCGGCGCCCCGCTTCTTGATGTCCCCCGAACTGCCTGGGAGACAGAACGGCTCCTTCGCGGAGCAAGAGCGCGCCAATTCCGCGAGGGCCGTGGAACTTGTGCGCGGCCAGCGAAAGCGCGGCGGCTCGCAATTTGTGGAAATTGACGGGCATCTTTCCAACGGCCTGCACGGCGTCGATGTGCAGGGGCACGCCGAATCGGAGACAGCGGTCGGCCAGCGGATCGAGATCTTGAAGCACGCCCGTCTCGTTGTGTGCCAGGATCACGGTCACCAGGTCCAGACGGTTCCACGGTATCTCATCCAAACGGTCCTCGACGAGGCGTCCCTCCGAATCCACGTCAAGAAAACACAACGTCCCACCGCGGCGTTCGAGGTGGCGACAGGCTTCTCGGGTGGCTGGGTGTTCGCCTGCGGTCAGCAGAAATGTGCCGGCAGTGTCTTTCGCAAGTCCGAGGATCGCCAGATTGATCGATTCGGTGCCACCGCTCGTAAAAATGACTTCGCCCGGATTTGCACCGAGAACGTTGGCAATGCGCTCGCGAGCGCCCTCCAAAGCCCGTCGAGCGATGCGTCCTTCGGCGTGTCGACTGCCCGGATTCGCGAAGCTCTCGCGCGAATGCGCCGACAGGGCGTCGATCACCTCGGGCAAGGGCCGCGTCGTGGAATTGTGATCGAGAAAGATCCGTTGCATGGCGTCGTGCGAACTCCACCGATGGCAATCGGCGGGCTTAGGATGCGTTTCGAATCCGCTCGACGACGGCGTCGCCGACTTCGCTGGTCGAGGCCGATCCGCCGAGGTCGGGGCTTCGCGGACCGCCATCGGCCAGCAGATCGGAGACCGCTTTGTTGACGGAGTTCGCGGCGGCCTCGAGTCGGAGGTGTTCCAGCATCATACCTGCGGAGAGAATGGCGGCAAGCGGATTGGCGATTCCCTTGCCGGCAATATCGGGTGCTGAGCCGTGAACCGGCTCGAACATGCTCGGATGCCGCCGCGTCGGGTCGATATTGCCGCTGGCCGCCAATCCCATGCTGCCGACAATAATTGCGGCCAGGTCGGTCAAAATATCGCCGAAGAGATTGCTCGCGACGACGACATCGAACGATTCCGGCCGGCGGACGAATTCCATCACCGCTCGGTCGATGAGCAGCGACTCGGTCGCGATGTCCGGAAATTCGCCAGCGACGGCTGCGAACACTTCGTCCCAGAGGACCATCCCGTAGCCCTGCGCATTGCTCTTCGTAATGGAGGCAACGCGGCGGCGGGGACGCGTGCGGGCTTTCTCGAACGCGGCCCGGATAATGCGTTCGCACCCGCGGCGGGTAAAGACCGATGTCTGGATCGCCACTTCTTCGGCCGTTCCTTGATAAAGCCGGCCGCCGACATTGGCATATTCGCCCTCGGTATTCTCGCGAAAGACAAGCAGATCGATCGACCCGGGGCCTTTGTCGCGAAGCGGGCTTTTCACTCCGTGATAGAGGTAGCTTGGACGCAGGCAGACGCACTGATCGAACCGCCGGCGAATGGGCAGCAAGAGACCGTTGAGAGTGACATGGTCTTGGACTTTAGGGTGCCCGACGGCTCCCAGCAAGATTGCGTCGTGCCGCGCCAGCACGTCGAGAAAATCGATCGGCGCCATGCGGCCGTGCGCCAGGTAATAATCCGTTCCCCAGGGATAGGCCGCCCACTCAAAGTGGGCGTCCGAGCGAGGCGCGGCTGCTTCGACCGCGCGAATCGCCTCGCGTGTGACCTCCGGCCCGATCCCGTCCCCTTCGATGACGGCGATGTGAAGTGTCTTAGGCATGGCGATTTCCGATTCGAATCGATGAGTCAAGGCTTGGGTCGAAGGACGACCGGCGCGCGATTAAGCCCACCGAGGTCTCTCGGTGGGCTTAATTTTGATCACGCCGGGAGGATCCCGACAGGTCATTCGGTTTCGGGCGTCTCGCGTTTCGACTGCCAGATGGCCCAAGCGAGACCGAGGACGGAGATCACGATGACGGCCCAGAAGAGCAGGTCCGTTTCTTTCGTCGTCACGGGCACATGCACCAATTTGAGTTTCCCGATCATGTCCGTGTCGTAGGGCAGAACGAGGCCGATGATCAGCAGGCTGACCATGTTCATCACTTTGATCAGCGGGTTGATGGCGGGCCCAGCCGTATCTTTGAGCGGATCGCCGACCGTATCGCCGGTGACGGCTGCCTTGTGCTTTTCGCTTCCCTTGCCGGT
>CAYWOV010000211.1:0-5970 GCA_964459965.1 uncultured Planctomycetaceae bacterium
GGTTGTTATTCACCTTAAGTCCAACCAGGGTCGAACGCCAGTGAGGCAGTCGACTCGCTTTGAAAAGGCGGAATGGACGTCAGGCGACAGCCGAGGCGACCCCGGGTCACCACAGACGTAGTGAAGCCCGAAATAAATCTGCGAATTCTTCGGGGCCGGCCGGGCGCGGCGAGAGCTTGGTGACGCGGTGTTGTGGCACGGTGCCTTCAACGAGTGCCGGGATGTCGGCTTCGCTGTATCCGACTGCGCTAAGGCCGTTGGGCATGTCGACGGCGCGCATAAAATGGATGACGCGGGTGGCCAATATATCCCCTGCCATATCGGCCGAGACATCTGAAACGTCGATACCAAGCGCCTTGGCCGCGCGCAGGTGCCGCTTCGGGGAGGCGGGAGCAGTGAAGCGGACGACCGCTGGCGTATGCAAAATCACCGACATGCCGTGTGGCACGAGAGGGTGGGCGACGCGGTAGCCGGGAGGGCGATATTCCTTCACCATTCCGGCGACGGGATAAGACATGCCGTGCGGCAAATGGACGCCCGCGTTTCCGAAGCCCATTCCTGCGATGGCCGAGGCAAACAGCATATTTGCTCGGGCCTCTTCATCGGTCGCATCGGCCACCGCGCGCAGCAAGTATTCTGCGACCAATTCGAGCGCGCGGAGTGCCCACACATCGCTGATCGGGTTGCAGCCCTGATAAGCGGGGCGTTCGAGCGGCCGATTCGGCCGCGGGCGGGAGGTGTAGGGAATCGCCGTATACGATTCCAGGGCGTGGCTGAGCACGTCGAGCCCGCTTGCGGCCGCAACGGCCGGTGGAAGCGTTCGCGTGTTGTCGGCATCAACGATTCCCAACGTCGGCTTCAAGTAACGATGAGCGATGCCGGTCTTCGCGCGTTTGTCGACATAATCGAAGATTGCAACTCCCGTCGTTTCGCTGCCTGTGCCCGCTGTCGTCGGGATCGCGATCAATGGTTTGAGAGGGCCGGGGACGGGCAGTCCCTTGCCGATCGGCGCATTGACGAAATCGAAAAAGTCAGCTTCGTGCGTCGAATAAAGATTGGCCGCCTTCGCCGTGTCGATCGTGCTTCCCCCTCCGAAAGCAACGAACGAATCAAACCGGCCCCTGCGAGCAAATTCGGAGGCCTCGCGAAAACTGCCATCTGTCGGCTCAACGACGATGCGATCGTAAACGTCGAAATCGATGCGAGCCGCCTTCAGCGACGCAAATACCGTTTCCCCAGCCTGCGAGTCGCGGATCGCCGGATCGACGAGCAAGAGCGTCCGTTTCGTGCCGAGATCGACGAGGTCCTGGCCGACTTCGCGCGTGATATCCGTGCCGAACCGGAGATTTGCCGCGGCAAATTGAAAGGCCGTGTCGTGAGATGTCATCAAATGCGTCCGGCGTGCGCAGGCCGAATTAATTCATCCTTCCGCCTTCATCCGTTACCGAGCCACACTCCGGCCGTCTTGTTGAGAGCGTCGTCGTCGTTGTTGTGGATGGACGCGAGGCGCTGGGCGTTGCGACGGAAAGCGATCTGGAGGTAGCACAGGCCCGCCGAAAGCTCCCGCTGCCGCGTGGCTTCGTCGATCTTGCTGTTGGTCAGCAAGCCCGAAAGCCGGGTATAGACGCAACTGGCATGGAACAGTTCGGTTGCCGTGTCGCCGATGCGGGCTTGCACGAATTCGTGATCGATAATGTCCTCGCGGTGACGCACGAGTGCACGCGTGCAGGCGCGGGCAAAACGGGCGATTTGTTTGGCGAGAATGCCCGCCGGCCGCTGCAAGAGGCTGTGGTGGACCGGAATTCGCGGCGGCGAACGCCAGAGCATGACGGCCCGCCACGGCTTCTTCAGGACTTCTTGCAGCTCCTTGCCGAGGTTCCGCAAGCCGACCATTGCGTTGAAGCAGCGGAGCACGTCATTGGCTCCCTCGCCGATCAGGTTGAGACGGGCGTCGCGCATCAATCGCTCAAACGGACGATCGGTGAAGAAACCGGCGCCACCATGGATTTGCAGCGTGTCGTTGACGATCCGCCACAGGGCATCGCTGGCAAACAGCTTGATCATCGACGTTTCAAGCATGTAGTCGTGGGCTCCCGTGTCGATGAGGGCGGCCGTGTGATAGGTGGCGCTCTCCATGGCATACATCTCAGCCGCGGCCAGGGCAATTTTTTCTCGAACCAAATCGAACTCGGCGAGCGTCTTGCCGAATTGGCGCCGTTCGTTCGCGTACTTGGTCGCCTCCTCGACGCAAAACTTGGCCACGCCCGTGCAACTTGCTCCGAATGTCGTTCGGCCAAAGTCGAGCACGGTCAGCGCCAGTTTCAGTCCTTTCCCGTACTCGCCCAAGATGTTTTCCTTGGGCACGAGCATGTCGTGGAATGCGAGGCGCGCAGTCGCCGTCCCGCGGATGCCGACCTTGTCCATCCGGGCTTCGACGACTTCGAACCCGGGCATATCCGGCGTGACCAGGAATGCGGTCACCTTGCCGTCCGGTTCTTTGGGATCCGGCGTGCGGGCCATCACGGTCAACATGCCGGCGATCGCGCCGTTCGTGATGTATCGCTTTGTCCCGTTCAGCACATATCCGCGGCCGTCCGGGGTCGGCGTCGCCCGAGTGCGGACATTGGAGGCATCAGAACCCGCCTCCGGCTCGGTGAGTGCAAAGGCGGCCAGCGTTTCGCCGCTGCACAGCGTGGGCAACCATCGCTCCTTCTGCTCGGTCGTGCCGAAAAGCTCGATGGCGCGTAATCCAATGGAATGATGCGCGTTCACAAAGACGGTCGTCCCGCCGCAATGGGCGCCGATCACCTCCATAATGCGGCAATACTGTTGCTGCGAGAATCCTCTTCCGCCATAGCGTGGGGACACACACATGCCGAGCACGCCGATTTGGCCGAGGCCCTGCACGACCTCGTCGGGGATCCGTGATTCACGGTCGATGCGGGCTGCATCGATATGGTCACGCGTATATTGGCGAACTTCGTCGACGGCCTGCCGCGTCGCTTCTTCGAGCTCGGGAGGAAGCGCGGGATAAGGAAAGATCGAATCGGTCAAAAAATGACCAAAGAAAAGGTCCTTGGCGAACCCGACTTTCTGCTGCCCGGAAAACAGAAGCTCCTCGGCCTGTTCGATCTGCTTGCGGCGAAGTTCGGTTTGGGCAGTGGACATCAGCGATCTCCTGGAAACGGCTCAGGCGACGGAAATGGCGTCTGGACGAATGGTATCGCGAAGGTTCCCGGGAATCGAATATCCACAGGATCAGCATTTCGTCTTCGCGAGGATAATTATAGCGAAATCCTCGCGTCAGGCATCAGAACGACACGTCCAGCATGATCCCGGAGCCCCCCTCGGTGGGATGGACGTAGGGGAGGAGGTGCACGCGCGAATCGCCAAAAAGGGCGTTCCCGGAAACCGATTTCCCAATGACGTAACCCAACACACCGCCGAAAATCACGTCCGACAAGTCGTGATCTCGCGTGTCGATGCGGGAGAAACCGATCAAGCCGGCAAAAGCGTACATGGGAAAGCCGATCCAGTGACCTTCATAGTCGTCGAGCACCGCCGCCATGCAGAACATGCTGCCGTCGTGCCACGATGGGAAGCCGTACTTGCCGCCATTCCAGGTGTCGGAGGGCCGGTTCGTATCGGCGATTCCCTTGATCGTAAGCGTGCTCAATCCGAAGAGTGTGTACCCACTGATAAGCGAGACCATCATGTCGTGCTGGTAGTAATCCTGCGCGAACACCGTGTAAGCGTACGCGCCCAAGATCACCGGGATCTGATACTGGGCCACACCAAAATCCCCAATAATTTTGGACCCTTCCCCCCAGCGATCGGGGTGCTCGGCCGTCCAATTGCGCACCGATCCGTCCAGCTCACTCCGAATTGCGAGCGATCCTCCCAAGGCGACTCCCAGGATGGCCGCGTTATTCCAATTGGCGAGCCCAAGCGCATCGTGTCCCAACCGCGGAAGGAAAGACCAGGCGTCATCGACAAAGCGGATTGGCGGCAGTTCGCCCGAGGCCGCGCATGCTTCAAACGCCGTCAACTGTTCCCCGTCGTCCGTTGGTGCGATCACGTCCCCGGACGTCTGAGCGGATGACGAATCGTTGGCGGAGGTCAACTCAATGGCCGGCGCTTCATTCCCCAGCAGGGCCTCCTCGTACGCGCTGTGAACGACGGAGCCCGAGACAATTTGTTCCGGCGCGATCACGGGGATCGCGTTCGCCGCCTGAAACTCCGAGCGCGCGAAATCTGCATTACCGCTGCTTGGATTGGGGGCGACCAAAGGAACGGGCAACTCGCCGGCGAGCAATCGCGTTTCGCCAAAGCAGGATGTGAGGAAAAGCCCTGACATCGCCAAGAGACAATAAACGAAGCGCGGCGGACCAAACGACGCGCCGGGCGAAACACACGTTGGCCCGCTTGCGAACGGACAAACATGATTCGTCCGGCGCGCTGTTCCTAATGTTTTCTTTAGGCTTTCCAGGTGCAGCGGCGAAATGTGGCCCATCTCCATAGACTTCGGCCAACCCGAGCGCCAGAGTCGATATCCGGATCTCAATCGAACGAATTCGCGCCAGTGGATTCCCGCGTGTTCTCCACAAGCTTTCGCAACTTTTCCCAACTTCCGCGCTGCACGTTGCAAGTGGGCAGTCGACCGCAGGCCGAAAAGGCGGCATTTCGCGCAAACTCGACGCTGTCTGTGCGAATTCTCACACAGGTGGATTGAATGGGAATGCGTCCCGTAACCGTGGTTTGCCGGACGCGTTCGGCCTCCTCTATACTGGCTCGTCCATTTGATAGCGGCTCATCAAGGTCTGGAAGGGGAGGGTCGGTGACGTCTGAGAACAGCAACCTGATTCAAGCGTTGGAACGCAACATTGCCAGCGTTTTTCTCGGCAAGCCCGAGCCGATCCGTCTGTCAATGGTGGCCTTGCTCTCCGAAGGGCACTTGTTGATCGAAGACGCTCCGGGTGTGGGAAAGACCCTGCTCGCCAAAGCGATCTCCAAGAGTCTGCATTGCCGTTTCACGCGGCTGCAGTTCACGCCCGACATGCTCCCCAGCGACATCCTGGGTTCCAGCGTTTACCTCGGAAATATTGGTGATTTCGAGTTTCGAAAGGGACCAATCTTCACGAACGTCCTGTTGGCCGACGAAATCAACCGCACCACACCCCGAACTCAAAGTGCGTTGCTCGAGGCCATGAATGAAGGACAGGTCTCGATCGAAGGTCGAACGTATCTGCTCGAACCGCCGTTTTTCGTCCTGGCTACGCAGAATCCGCATGAGTACGAGGGAACCTATCCCCTACCAGAAAATCAGCTCGACCGGTTCACGGTCTGCACGGATATCGGCTACCCGGAACGAGCGCACGAACTGCAGATTCTCGAATCGCATCGCGCCGGCGAGATGGTCGACCAATTGAATGCCGTGCTCACGTCGGACCAGCTGCGGCAACTTCAAGCAGCCGCCCGCGACGTCTCGGTGCATTCGTCGATCAACTCGTACATGCTCGACATCATTGCCGCCACTCGCACGCATGAAGAGCTCGAATTGGGCGTCAGCACGCGAGGGGCAATCGTGCTGTTTCGCAGTGTCCAGTGCCAGGCCATGCTCGAGAATCGGAAGTTTGCGATCCCCGATGATGTCAAACGGCTTGCCGTTCCCGTCTTGGCACACAGGATCGTCTGCCGGGGCCTCGTCCGGGAGGGGCAACGCGACCGCGCGCGAACCATTATTCGGCAGATCCTCCAAAAGACGCCCGTGCCGGCCTAGGCTGCGGCCAGTGGCCCGTGATGGTTAGGTGGCCACTCTTCAAAATTTCCGCTTGGGCGATTTTCGCCGCTCTTGCTACAATCCCGCCCCGCGCGGGAGCCCCGGGACGATTGGCGACCGGTTGCACCTCGATCGGCAATCGGCGTTCTCACGCGTGTTTCGTGGAAGAATGGAGTCGCCCATGCGTTCGG
>CAYWOV010000212.1:0-5967 GCA_964459965.1 uncultured Planctomycetaceae bacterium
GTCATGCTGATGCCGGACTCTCCCCGCCGGCAAAAGCTCTGACCACTCAGTTTTAAGAGCACGCGCCGGTATGCCGGCTTGCGGGTTTCTGGTTGCTGCGACATCATCGTGAAGTGTATCGGGCGCGGTCGTCAAAACGAAGCGATCCCCCGGGATGCGTTCAAGGGGACGAAAGCAGCTCAATCTGGGAGAGCGCACGATGGGAATCTTCGACAAGCTCCGCAACGAACTCGTCGACATTATCGAATGGGTCGACAACACCAATCGCACCCTAGTCTGGCGGTTTCCCCGCTACCAAAACGAGATCAAGAACGGGGCCCAGCTCATCGTGCGGCCGGGCCAGAAGGCCGTCTTCGTTTACCGCGGCCAATTGGGCGACGTGTTCGAGCCCGGCAATTACGAGCTGCGGACCGAAAATCTGCCGATCCTCAGTACGCTGCAAGGTTGGAAGTACGGCTTCAACAGCCCGTTCAAGTCCGAGGTCTATTTCGTCTCCACGCGGCAAATCACCGATCTCAAGTGGGGCACGCCGAACCCCATCATCCTCCGCGACCCCGATTTCGGCCCCGTCCGCGTGCGGGCGTTCGGCACCTACACGGTTAAGGCCGTCGATCCGAAGGCACTTCTGAAGGAACTCGTCGGCACCGACGCCGAATTCAATGCGGACGAGCTGACCGAGCTCCTGCGGTCGATCATCGTCACGGCCTTCGCCGATCTGCTCGGCAGCTCAAAAGTTGCCGTGCTCGACCTGGCCGCCCACTATCGCGATTTGTCCGACGGCCTGCGCAAGACGGTGAACGAACGCGTCGACGACGAATACGGACTCGATATTCCACAGCTAATGATCGTCAATGTCTCGCTTCCCGAAGACGTCGAAAAAGCCGTCGACACCCGTTCGAGCATGGGTGTCATCGGCGACATGAACCGCTTTCAGCAATTCCAAATGGGCAACGCGATGACCGCGGCCGCGAACAATCCGGCCGGCGGTGGCGCCGCGGAAGGCTTGGGGCTGGGCATGGGCCTCGCCATGGCCAACCGCATGGTGGGCATGCAGCCGGGCGCGGGCCAGGCCCCGCCGCCGCTTCCCGGCGCAACCGACGCGGCATGGCATGTCGCCGTTAATGGGCAGACGCAGGGTCCGTTCACGCTGCAACAAGTCGCGCAAGGAGTTTCGGGCGGCCAGTTGAACCGCGAGTCACTCGTCTGGAGCCAAGGCATGGCCGCTTGGACGCAGGCGGGACAAGTGCCGCAGCTGGCAGCCGCGTTTGCGACCTCGGCGTCTCCACCGCCTCCCCCACCGCCGCCGCCGAAATAAGCCTCGCGTCCGCGAAATCGATCAGACGCTATCTTCCACAGGCCAAGTGAGAAACCACTTCCCGCCGTGAGTGAGACGTCCCCCAACAACGCCGAACCGGCGGCCGATCGTCCCGCGCCAACGCCTGCGGCCGAAAAATCCGGCCAGGCGATCGACGACGGGCGTGGACGCATCTTTCCTTGCGAGAAATGCGGCAGCGAACTCGTCTTCAACATCGGCGACCAGCATCTCAAGTGCCCGAACTGCGGGTTCGAGAAAGAGATTGTCGTCCCCAAAGACGCGGCCGTCGCCGAGCGGGACTTCCGCGCCATGCTCGACCGGCTCAAGCAGCAGCGCGAGACTCACGACAAGGACGAGAAGCAAGAAGAACTGCAAAACCACGTTCGCTGCGAGAGCTGCGGTGCGAACGTCGTGTTCGTCGGCACGTTGACGAGCCTCGAATGCCCCTATTGCGGCTCGCCCATGCAACGCGAGCACATCCACACGGGAGGCTGGCGAATCCCGGTCGACGGCGTCCTGCCGTTCCTGATCGTTCGCGAGCGGGCCGCCGACAACTTCGTCGGCTGGGTCCGCTCACGCTGGTTCGCCCCCAACGAGTTTTCCAAGCGGGCCGAATCGGGCAAATTCAACGGCGTTTACCTGCCGTTCTGGACGTTCGATGCGGTCACCGAATCCGATTACCGCGGCCAGCGGGGCGAGCATTATTTTGAAACGGTCGGCAGCGGCAATGAGCGCCGACAAGAAATGAAAACACGCTGGTGGCCCGCGTCCGGCCACTTTCGCCTCGTGTTCGACGACATTCTGATCGCCGCAACCAGTGGTGTTCGCCGAGACCTGGTGGACGGCCTCAGTCCCTGGCCGCTCAATCGGTGCCTGCCCTTCACGCAAGACGTGTTGGCCGGCTTTCTGTCCCGCACGTACGACGTCGAGCTGCAAGACGGCTTCGAGCAGGCGCGGGTGCACATCAACACGGCGATCCAAGGCGAGGCCCGCACGCAAATCGGGGGCGACGAACAAGTCGTCGAAGACATTAAAACTGCGTACGGCGCCATCACGTTCAAACACCTGCTGCTTCCGGTCTGGCTCATGGTCTATCGTTATCGAGAGCGGACCTTCCAGGTCTTGGTCAACGCCAGCACGGGGGAAGTTGACGGCGAGCGACCCTATAGTGCCTGGAAGATCGCGACGGCAATCGTGATGGCCACGCTGCTGGCCCTGGCATTGTTTCTCCTCGTTAACCGCAAATGAAAGTGTGCTCTGAGCGTGTCGAGCCAGGGAGCAGCCGTGCGGATTCGATGCCTGCGGTGCCTTGACGGCGACGCGACCCGTGCCGAACTTGCCGCGTCACTTCTGAGCCGCACGCTCGCGGCGGGCGCACTGGCACTCATTGCCGCCACCTGGCCGTTGTGGACGCCGCAGACAACCTTTCCGCAGATCCCGCTTTTTGGCACGTTTCGCGGAGTTAAGGCCTGGCTGAATTGGGCCGTGCTTGTTTTCGCCGTCGTCTCCCTCGTAACAGCACTCATCGCCGGAAACCGTTGGAGAATTGGCCGCGGATCGCTGCTCGCCTTCGCTGGCGCCGTCGCCGTCCTCGTTCTTGCGGACCAGCATCGGCTGCAGCCGTGGGCTTACCAGCTGGCGCTATTGGCCCTCGTTCTGGCCGTGCTGCCGGCCTCCGAAGCGATCGCCTGGTCGCGGCTGTTGGTCGTCAGCATCTATTTTTACTCGGCCCTCTCGAAGCTCGATTGGACGTTCATCGAATCGGGCGGCGGACAAATCGTCGAGGGACTGTCGCAGTGCCTGAAGCTGAACGTCGGCCGATCGGCACTGCCAGAGCGAATTCTGGCGGGCGCGTTGGCGGGCGGCGAGCTGCTCGTGGCGGCGGGACTCTGTTGGCGAAAAACACGCCGAGTCGCCCTCATCGCGTCGCTGGCCATGCATGCCCTCCTGCTGGCCGCATTGGGCCCGTGGGGAGTTCGCCAAAAGCCGGCCGTCCTCCTGTGGAACTTTTATTTCATCGTGCAGAATATCCTCCTGTTCGGCATGGCTGGCGACCCAAGTCAGGCGACCACGTCCGACCGGCCGCTTGACTCGTCGCTCGCTTCATCGGCCGGGCGGTCCGGGCGACTGGTCGTCCGCGGTCTTGTCGTCTTGGCCGCGGTGTTTCCTCTAAGCGAACCCTTTGGCATCTGCGACGTTTGGCCCGCCTGGGCGGTGTACGCGACGGGGCCGGAAAGACTCCGCGTGTACATCGACCCGACCGATATTGGTCGGGTGGCGGCCGCTGTGGGTCCCTACGTCGACGTACCGCGATACATCGACGGGCGTTGCCTTGTCCGGATCGATCGCTGGTCGCTCGACGCGACGCAGGCGCCCCTTTATCCGCAGAACCGCTTTCGACTTGGCATCGCGCTGGCGATTGCCCAAGCCGCCGGCCTGCAAAAGAGCATCCACGTCGAAATCGAGGGACCCGCCAATCGTTGGAACGGCAAACGATCGTCGCGCACGCTGACGGGAAGTGCGGAGGTTGCGGCCGAGCTCAACCGCGACTGGTTCAACGGCTTTCCGCGCCAGTTCGCCGACGAAAATTTGCGAAAGTGAGTCCGTCGACTGAGGACTTTTTTGGCTTTTTTGGGGTCGACGCCAAAAAAGTCCGGCCCGCTTCAATGGCGGGCGCACAAGAGTCGCCCGGAGCCCAAATAAGTCCCCTCGATCCCCGAGCCGTGGGGTGGGGCGCTCCCCCGGCACCCTTTAGGTCCCCCCCAGCACCCTCTAGGTCCCGCACGGAAGTCCCAGCTGAGTCCCCCAAAAAATCACCGGCCGTCCTGTCTGCGTTTGACGCCGACCGAAGAATTTTCCAGCGACTGCCAGAAAATCTGCAATCTGGTATTGGTGATTTAAACCGACCTCGGTAGACTAGGGGAAGAAGGAGTTCCGGGCTCATCGGGTGACTTCCCACTCACCCGGTCGACACAGTAGTCTCAATACCGTGGTCTCAATACGGTGATCTCGGAAGCTCTTTCTCGGCGATTTTTCAATTGCCTGAGTCATCCTACCAATGTCGGACCCGTCTCGTTTTCCGTTCCCTTTTGCTGGGTGGACTTGCTGGGCGTTAGGGCGGCGATTGTTCAATTGCCGATGGCAATTAACGCTTTCGGCCCGGGATTACTCACCGGCTCTTCGCCCTCGAGCTTGAGTTCAATGGCGTAGTTGGTCTTGCCCGGTGCTTTGTGTTCGATATTGAACTGATCAACTTTCGCGTTCTTTTCCGGATCGTTGTAGAGGTTCTTCAACCCGTCGGGACCAATGTAGCCGCGTTTCTTTCGGTAGGTCAGTTGGGCGATCGCGACAACGTAGTGGCCCGGCGGCACTCCGTCGGCATCGAGATAGGTCCTGAACACAAATCGGCCGTCACGACCGCATTCAACGAAGGACCGCGCGCCCAGCGGCGCATTCGGCTGGCTCGCATTGTTGAGCATGACGATGATTTTTTGGCCCGCCTTGGCGGTCTTCGCCGGAAGGCCGTCGATGAGGATTTGCCCCGCCAGCGGATAGACCGAATTGCGCGAGCCGCCTGCTCGGGCAATTTCCGCATCGATCAGTTGGTTGGCGCTCGATGGTCCCCCACAGCCGGAAATCGCCAAGAGCAGGACGACACAGGCAAGAGCCAACGTTTTTGTGACAACCATTCTTGGCGATTCTCAAAAACCGTCGGTCACCGGTTCACGGCCGTTAAACGTCAGCAAGTTAAACAGGATGAGCATGCTCATATTCTCGCTGAACATATGGGCCGAGCCGTCGCACATAACGACCCCGCCGGTGCCAGGGTGAAAGCTGAAAACGAGATTGCCTTGCGGCTCGTTGGTGCAATTGAAGATACAGATCGGCGCAGTAATCCCCGTCGGCCTGGTTCCGGTGAACAGCGAGCCTTGAACTTCCATCCAGCCATTGTTGAAACAGCCCCAGCAGCCGCCCGGCGTACTCGTCGTGAAATGGTACATCTTGGTCGTATTGCAGGGAGCCATTGGCAGTCCGTGATTCACCAGTCCACTCGCCGAGGGACTCCTCGTCCAATAAGAGGGGCGGCCGGCCAACTCCGTGCAGAAAATTGTCGTCGACGTTCCATCGATGATGCTTTCGATTCGCTTCGGGCTGCCGTCGGCAAAGACCGCCTTACGCCCGCAACACCCCTTCCGGCAAACGATCGATCCCGTCCTCAAGAAGTCATAGTAGCAGCGGGCAAAACCTGCGTATTGGCACCAGGCCTGCATATCGCTGGCGCCACTCATGCGGATGAATTGAAACGCACGGCAGAAGCAGCAATTCCAGAACTGGGTCTTCTCCAAGAATGGGTTTTGAAGACGCGGGGTCGACGGGCAGACGAATGTCGGAATAACGGCGGCCACCGGCCGTGCCATTGCGCACGGATCGCTGCAGGGACAACCGGAATTGACCGATGTGTAAGATGTCGGATTGGAGCCGACGCAAATGCTGGCGGGAGAAAAGAGGGGAGAGTTCTGATCAATACGGCTGTAAACCGTGTTGCCTTCCAAATAGGGAAGCAACTGAGCGCCCCAGGTATGCATATTGAAGTCGTTGTAGCATCCTGGAATCCCGGTTTGGCAAACACAAATGCAGTTCGTGTTGTAGAC
>CAYWOV010000213.1:0-5949 GCA_964459965.1 uncultured Planctomycetaceae bacterium
GATGTGCTCTACGGAGAGTTTCCCGACCGCCAGTCGGAACAGGTGGGCCGTTGCGTGCGACTCCTCTCGGGCCGCGATAAAAACAACGACGGCGCGCGGAGCGGATCGCTCTCGCAAACCATCGCCGGCATTTCCGGCGGCCAAGGCCGTTGGTTTCGTTTCCGCGTCCGCGGCCTGGCTCAGGACGGCTTCCACGTCGAGCGCGACGCACTTTTCCTCAAGGTCGAGTTCTTTCGCGACGGCGGCACAAATTCGCTCGATCACTTGCAAAAATCGATCTATCCCCAGGTCGCGCAGGAACGCGAGGACTTGCGCGACAAGGGAACCAACGCCAATCTCGGCTTGGGCACCTGGCGGAGCTATGACCTTGATTTCCGCACACCCTTTCCCGAAGTCGACACGCTGCATTTGACGGTCGGTTTCGATCACGGAGCCGGCCGGGGCGAACACTCGGAATTTCGCATCGCCGAATTCGAGTTGACGCGGATTCCCGATCCCGAAGAGTTCGCCGCCCGCATGCGGGCCAGGTCCGACAAAACTCGTCTCGACACGAAGTCGCCGGGCGCCGGCTCGCTGATCCACCTGGCCGGCCGTTGGTATTACGACTCGCGAGGCGGCGAGCGCACTCCGCCGCGAGAATTCGACCACTCCAACGCCGATCGGCTCTACTATCGAACCGACCGATTTGAAGCGCCCTTTGCCGACAACATGAGCGCCTGGCTGAAGAAGGGCGACCTCGACCGATCCGGACACCTCGTGAAGAAGGATAAGTTCATCGCCGACAATGTGCGGCTCACATTCACCGAAACGCACCTCGTCGTCCATTCGCACAATTTGCCCAACCATCCGACGGCCGTTTTCCCCGATCGTTGGCGGGCCTTGGATGGAAACCCGAACTACATCAAAGAGCAAAACCAGACCTGGTACATCCCGCTCGAACCGCAGGAGAATCCCGACCACGTGTCCATGGAAGAGAGCAACGAAAACCGCGCCCTGCCCGGCGGACCGATCGGCGTCGCCGTCAACGGCGTGGTGTTTTTCAATCCGTTTGATGCCGATAGCGTCGAAGCCATCTGGCGGCTCGACCGCTGCTGCGGCCACCCGAGCCCCGGCTTCGAGTACCACTATCACAAGTACCCTGTCTGCGTGAAATCTCCCTGGACCGACGACGGCACGGGCCATTCCCCGCTCATCGGCTTCGCGTTCGACGGCTTTCCCATCTTCGGACCCTACGAGGCGGCCGGCGAGTTGGCCAAAGACTCGAAAAAGAACCCGCTCAACACCTTCAACATCCATCGCGACGACGAGCGCGGCTGGCACTATCACGTCACGCCGGGCAAGTTCCCCCACCTGATTGGCGGCTACTGGGGCGTCGCAGACGCCCGCAACCGCCACCGCCCGCCTCGACGGCCCGGCGGCATGGGACCTCCTGGCGGTCCACCACCTGGTCGACCCTTTCCACCTGATTTCGGCAACACACAAGATTGACGGCAAATGTGGGCCGGAAGTCTAATCGAGCCTTAATTGCTCGCGGCTCGGCCGCCTATTTGACTCACTCTCAAACGACAACAAGGCCCATCGCCATGTCGACCAGCAATCCCGTCGAAATCATGCTCGCTCACGATCGTTGGGCAACGCGGAACATCATCGAAGCCTGCGCGGCACTGACGCCTGACCAATTTCACCAGCGATTCGAAATGGGTCCCGGCTCGCTGCACGACACGACGACGCACATCCTGGCCGCGATGCGCGCGTGGGGTGACTCGCTGGCTGGTCGCGAACAGCGGCCGCGGCTCGAAGGGACAAAACGAGCGACCGCCGAGCTGCTCGCCCTGCTCGACGAGCTGGCCGACGATCTTTTGGCCAGCGCGCGAAAGTATCCACTCGATGAAACGGTCACGCGGCAACGTCATGACGGAACGACGTGGCTCTTGAGCCGCGGCGGAGTCATCACCCACGTCGCGACGCACGGCATGCACCACCGCGCGCAATGCCTCAACATGTTCCGCCAGCTTGGCGTGGCGCCGCTGCCGAAAAGCAGCGTGGTCGAATGGATGACGACCGCCGATCCGAATCGCTGAGAGACCAACCGACGTCAATCAGCGGGGCCGTTGATCTGCCTGGTGCCGCGGGCCGGCATTTCGCTCGCCCGTGCCTTTCCTTCCATTGTCCGCCACAAGGTACTGGCGGGCCACAATCCTGCCCACGGCACCAGATCGTCACACGCGCACTGAATCACTCCGTTCGGTCTCATGCGGCCTGATTCAGGTTTCGGCGGTGCCGCTTCGGAGCCTCGGCAGGCTTTTTGTGCGGCTGCGTTTCGCCGCGCCGCTCGCGGAGCACTGTTTTCCACGCGTCCGTGAGGGGCTGATAGCCCCGTTTGATGGGACCAACGGGCAACAGCACGACCAGAATGTCCAACAGCCCGCGTGAAAATCCGTGATCGACGATGTGCGTCGCGAACAACAGGCTCAGATGGCCGTGCCTGATGAGCTGGCCCACGATGCAGCGGATGGGACTGCCGATCTGCACCTTCTCGAAGTCGATCTGGCGGTCCCAATCCGGACCGAACTTGGCGTCAAGCCACGCCGCCCCGCTCCGCGCGCGGGTCATGGCCCAATCCTGATTCTCGACTTCCCTCTGCTCCGACACTGCCGCGCTTTCCAACAGAGTTGTGCTCATCTGTCGATCTCCCGCGTTTGATGTGGCCCGTCTGAAAGGTGAAAACGTGCGCGAATGCGCGTCGGGTCGTGCGAAGACACGATCCACCTCTTCTGACGGGCCGAGCGGCGCTATTTGTCTGAGTTGCTGAAGTTTTTTTGGCACATTTGATGACCCGGCGCGTTGGGGGGTCAATAGGCCGGATCGAGCTCGAGGCTGGACGGCTGGACGTCGATCGCCGCAAATGGAGCGGGGCCAGAAATCATTCTGGAGGTGCGTCGAAGAGATGACGACGGCGTGCGACGAGTGGGAGCGGCCGGTTGGTCGTGGTTGCGACGCGGCCTCAGGGGGCTTACGCCCCCCGCTCGGGGTCAGCCTTTTTTGCGGAGGCGACGCAGGGTCTGCTTGAGTTTCGCGCGGCGGCGGTGTTTTCGTTTTTGCTTGTCGGTGAGTTTCATGGCGAATCTGTAGCTTTCCACTTTGATGCGTCGGCAAGCGCCGGGCGTGTGATCGTACAAAAGCCGGGCAGCGGGCGGAAGTCAAGCTGCCTCGACGAGGCGTTTGACCAGCACGGTCGCATAGCAGCCGGGCGGTAGCTCGAAGCGTAACAGCAACTTGCGTCGATCGGCGTGTTCCTCGTCGTTCGCGGGGTCTGATGAAAGCGATCGCGGAGAAAAGATCGACGGCCGGGAGCCGCGGGAGAAAAAGCTATCGCGGGGGTATTTGACCCGGAGTGTGCGGCACTCCAGGCCGAACTCGGCGGCCACCCGTTCGTAAAGCTCGGTCAGTGGGCCCAATTCCAACCGGTCGCGGGCCGAGGGGAGCGGCAGGGGCTGATTGAGTCGTTCGCGGGCCTCGGTCGAAAGATCGACGCGGTAAAACGGTACCGACGTGCGGGCGATTTCCACGTCGAACAGGTCGGCCGGGTTGAATAAGGTCCGGATCGATTCGGCCAGGATGCGGTTCCACAGGAAACTCTGAAACGCCTCCAAATACAGTCGCCTTTCGTGCTGCGGAATGCGGACGAACGCGCCGCGACAGTCGCCCGGTTGCCGGCACAGTCGTTCCATTGCCGCCCGCACGACGGGTCGGAACGCGTCTTTCCGGCAGGCGGCCCAATCCCCCCAATGAGCGCACAACGCCTTCTTTTCCTCGCGAACGGCAGGCCGGTCGTGCGCGTTCGGTTCGGCCAGGGCGAGCCAGAGTGCGCGATCGTAATCGCCGAGGCACCAGGGCCGTGCGATGAAATCGCCCGACACGCCCACCGAACCGAACCGCTGGTCGTCGAAATAATTCGGGACGCCCGTTTCTGCCACCTGCGGCAAGCCGGCGGCGATTTTTTCTGCTTCGGGCGGCCCGAGATCGCGGAGCACGATCTCGAAACGGTTGGCCAGGATATCCTTCGAGTCGAAGGGACGGGCCGTTTGGCCCAGGTATTCGAGCGAAAAGTTCGTCTGGCTTAGCTTCCGCCGCGGGCCGTTTTCGATCGACAAATATTGCCGCGTGGCCGCGTGCCGATCTTTGAGTCCGCCGACGGAAACCGCCTCGCGAGCGAGCCGCCACGCTTGGCAAATGGCGCCGATGGCTTCGGGCGTGCCGAGCGATTTCTTTGCCAGGCGATAGAGAGCAAAGTGTCCGCCTTCGAGGGCCGGATCCGCAATCTCCTCGACGCGAAAATCTTCCGGCTGTTGTTTAAGTTTCATTGTGAAGATTCAGGTTCGGTGCGATACCTCACTCTCCCCCTGTTGCCGGACTGCGTAGAATGGCAGCCGGAACTAAGGCGCGGGCCATCGCTTTCGCATGAAAGTTTAACGTATGCGCCGTCGTCAGGGGTTTACGCTCACCGAATTGCTCGTCGTCATCGCCGTGATCACCATCCTGATCGCCGTTCTCTTGCCGGCCGTGCAGCAGGCGCGGGAGGCGGCGCGTTACGTCACGTGCCGCAATAATCTCAAGCAGGTCGGCCTGGCGCTGCACAATTACGACACCATCAATCGCGTGTTGCCCCCCAGTTCGACGAGTCAGATCGACCTGGGCGTGTGGAGTCCGATTCCGACGCAATATCACCTGCATAGCTGGGCCAGCCTGATCCTGCCCTATCTCGAGCAACAGACTCTCGAGAACCAGGTGAATTACAATGTCTCGGCACTCGATCCGCTCAATCAGAAGGCCGCCTCGACGGCGCTGGCCGTTTATCGCTGCCCGTCGTATTCGGGGACGACCTACAGCCAGACTCCGCAATATCAGGCGCTCTTTAAGAGCTACGCGATCCGCAACTACGCCGCGATGGGAGCCACCACGGTCGGCAAGCTGTACCAGAACCCCAACGGCGTGTTTTACGCCGGGTCGACCACGCGCATCACCGACGTGAAAGACGGCACCTCGACCACCATCTTCATCGTCGAGACGCGCGAACAGGATGCGGCCGTCTGGATCGACGGGGGCACGGCCGCCGTCACGTCGCATCCGTATGACGACACCAATCCCCCCGATTATGCCCAACCGCAACTGGCTCTCAATTACACGCCCTTTTTCGTTCCGACCGGCGGCCAGGGGATCACTTGCAACTACGGTCCGTCGAGCCAGCACCCGGGCGGCGTCACCCATCTGTTTGGGGACGGCTCGGTCCGCTTCATCTCGCCCCTCGTCAACATTCAGGTGTACGACGCACTGGTAACGCCTGATGGCCACGAGCAGGTCGAGTCGAGCGACTACTGAGCATGCCCGAACTGCCCGACATCGCGGTCTATATCGAGGCACTCGAGCGGCGAATTGTCGGACAACGACTGGACGGCGTGCGCATCAACAGCCCGTTCGTGCTCCGCACGTTCGAGCCGCCGCTGGAAGCAGTGGCGGGAAAAAAGGTCCGCGAGCTGCGGCGATTGGGCAAGCGAATCGCCATCGGCCTCGAAGACGAGCTGTGGCTCGTGCTGCATCTGATGATCGCCGGCCGGTTGCACTGGAAACCGGCCGGCGCGCGCCTCACCGGCAAATTCAACCTGGTCGCCTTCGATTTCTCCAACGGCACGCTCGTGCTGACCGAGGCGGGCAGCAAACGCCGCGCGGCTCTGTACCTCGTTCATGGAACCGACGCCCTCGCCGAGCACGACCCGGGCGGCCTCGATGTTTTCAAGATCAGCCCTAAGGATTTCGCGGCCGCGCTGCGCCGGGAAAACCACACGCTCAAACGCTCGCTGACCGATCCGCATCTCATGAGCGGCATCGGCAACGCGTACTCCGACGAGATCCTGCACCGCGCGAAGCTCTCGCCTTTGCTGCTCACGCAAA
>CAYWOV010000214.1:0-5940 GCA_964459965.1 uncultured Planctomycetaceae bacterium
GTTGGACGCCGCTGCACGCAGCCGACGACGAATGTACAGCCGTCGGATCGGTCGATCAAGGAATTTGCGGCTTTGGCAAGCGATCCGAGCCGCCTCGGCACCTCGAATCTGCTCGAGCCGGCGGGTGGGGTATCCTCTGGGTCCTCGCCGCACGTGTTTTTATAGACCGCCAACCTCTTCCCACTTCCTTTGGCGTCCGGCCCTGTCCCGAAACTCGTGGAACCTGAACCGCGAGCCTCTTACGATGAGGCGCATGGCCAAAGCCGGTAAGAGTGGCAACTCGACTTCAGGAGGCGACCGCGAATTCTCGGCGACGCGCTGGAGCGTGGTGTTGGCCGCAGGTCATCGCTCGTCGCCTGATTCGCGACAGGCGCTGGAACTGTTGTGTGCCGCGTACTGGTATCCGCTGTACACATACGTCCGCCGGCGGGTCGCCGACGTCCATCAGGCCCGCGATCTCACGCAAGAGTTTTTCGCAGTTCTGCTCGAACGCAATGCGCTTGAAGCGGCCGACCGCGAGCGGGGGCGATTTCGCTCCTTCCTGCTGACGTCGTTCAAGAATTTCCTCGCCGACGAATGGGACAAAGCAAAGGCCCAAAAACGCGGCGGCGGCCGGCAGGCGATTCCGCTCGACCTCGAATCGGCCGAGTCCCGCTACCGGCTGGAGCCGGCGGACGACCTACCGCCCGATCGATTCTTCGAGCGGCAATGGGCCCTCACGCTGCTCGCCAAGGTCTTGGATCGCCTGCAAGAGGAGCATGTCGCCAAGGGGAAAGAGCGGCAGTTTGACGCGCTCAAACCGCTCCTCAGTGGTGAAACCGAACCCGGCGGCTACAAACTGGCGGCTGGCGCCTTGGGAGTCAGCGAAGGCGCGGCCAAGGTGGCCGCCCACCGCATGCGACGGCGCTACCGGGAAATCCTCCGCGCCGAAATCGGCGAAACGGTGTCAACTCCCGGCGAAGTGGATGACGAGATTCGCAGCCTGCGGAGCGCTCTCGGCTAAGAAATTTGAGAAAAAACTGTAATCGGCGCCCGCTTTTCCCTTAGAAGGGGGTGACTGCCGATTTCCAGGAGCCCTTCGTGACCGAGAAACGCCAGTGCCCCAAGTGCGGTGCCGAGCTGTCGCCGGACGCAGCCCAAGGGCTGTGCCCGAAATGCCTGCTCGACGCCGGGCTCGAGAGCCAGGTGGCCAGTGCTCCCGAGGAAGCTGCGACGGGACCGTTTGTCACGCCGAGCCAGGCGGCGGCCGCGACCATTCCCAAGCCGGAACGCTTCGCCGCGCCCGGCTTGGAAACGCTCGCCGGACAGTTTCCGCAGCTCGACAACTTCGAGCATCTCGGCCGGGGCGGCATGGGAGTCGTTTACAAGGCGCGGCAGCGAAACTTGAACCGGCCCGTGGCCGTCAAGATCCTGCCTCCCTCCTCGGGTGACGATCCGGCCTTCGCCGAACGCTTCACACGCGAGGCCCAGGCGCTGGCCCGGCTCAATCATCCGAATATCGTGCAAGTTCACGATTTCGGCCGCACCGAGGAGCATTTCTATTTCATCATGGAGTATGTCGACGGCGTCAACCTGCGGGCGCTGATCCGCGACGGCAAACTCGAGCCTGAAGAGGCGCTCAAGATCGTGCCGCAGATCTGCGAAGCCCTGCAGTTCGCGCACGACGAGGGAATCGTTCACCGCGACATCAAACCCGAAAATATCCTCATCGACAAAAAGGGGCGGGTGAAGATCGCCGATTTCGGTCTGGCCAAGCTGCTCGGTCATGCCGCCGACGATTTATCGCTGACGGGAACAGGCCAGTTGATGGGAACTCTGGGCTACATGGCCCCGGAGCAATTGCAGCAGGCCCACTCGGTCGACCATCGGGCCGACATTTATTCGCTCGGCGTGGTGTTCTACGAAATGCTCACCGGCCAGTTGCCGATCGGCCGATTTGACCCGCCTTCGAAAAAAGTGCACGTCGACGTCCGGCTCGACGAAATCGTGCTGCGTTCGCTCGAATCGGAACCTGATCGGCGTTATCAGCACGCGAGCGACGTCAAGACGGATTTGGACTCGATGAATGAGACCGCGACCCAACCGCGTCGATTTGGACTCGACGAGAAATCGGCGGAACGGCCTCGTGGCGGATTGCATGCAAGCATTGTCGAGCATCCTGTGTTGTGGACGGTCGCGATCTTGACGACTCTCCCGTTGATCGGGGCGCTGCTGACCATTTTGTCGGTCGCGTCGAGCGCAGCGGCCAGCAATGGCTCCGTCTTCTCATCTCCCGCGGCCATTGTCGCAATAGACTCTCTGCTGCTCGCACCGTTTGCGTTTCTGGCATGGGCCTACCTGTGGCGGGCCTCGCATCCCGCACGCGAAACGGACGGCGAGCGACGAGAACCGCTTGGGCACGGGTTGGGTGCTCGCATTGCGGAGCACCCGGTGCTTTGGGCTGTGGCAATCCTGGCCAGCCTTCCGCCGATTATCATTGCGAGTCCGCTTGCTGCCTGGGCACTTTCAATGTCCGGCGCTGTGAACTTGGCCGACACATTGGCAGGCCTGATCAAAGTCGTCATGATCTGGGGCCCTGTCCCATTCCTGGCCTGGGCTTACGTTTGGAGGGTTTCAAAAGGCGAGCGGCAGACGAGCTTCGAACAGCCCGCGCATGGACCCGGTAATAGCATTGCCGAGCATCCCGTTTGGTGGACGGTCGCCATCTTCTCAAGTCTGCCGCCGATTTTTGCGGCGCTATTGGCAATCGTCTCTTTGTTGTTGCGCGGGCAAGAGCATATTTTCCACGGGGAGCTTTGGACGCACGGCATCAACTTCTTAGCCGCGCTGATTGCCGGTATTCTTTGCAGCCCGCTCGCCCTGACGGCCTGGGTCTACCTGTGGAGGATCTCGCATCCTGCACGCGAAAAGGATCGCGAGCGACGAGAAACGCTGACGCACAGATTGGGCGCGAGTATTGCCGAACATCCCGTGCTGTGGGCTGCGGCGATCTTCCTGACTCTGCCGCTGATGATCGTGATTGTGCCGGTGATCGCCTCGCAGTTTTCGCCCCGTGGATCCCCCGCTGCCTCACTCTCGGCGACGCGGATCATGGAAGACAACATGGAGATAGGCATCATGTTGTTTGGCCCGCTCTCATTCCTCGCGTGGGCCTATTTGTGGAGGGCTTCACATCGCCGACAGGGCGTCGATCGCGAGCGAGGCGAACAGCCTGGACACGGATTTGCCGCGACTATCGCCGAGCATCCCGTGCTATGGACGTTCGCGATCTCCGTGAGTCTCCCACTAATCGTCGCGATCGTGCCGATCATCAGGCTGGAACTATCCTCCGACGCTCCGCGAGGTGCCTCGCTTTCTAGCGTGCAGGACGATGCGATCGTTCGGACGATGATTTTTGGCCCGCTCGCCTTCCTGGCCTGGGCCTACTTGTGGCGGACCTCGCATCGCGGTGCGACCACGAAATACGGACAAGACGGTCGTCCCAACAGCAGTTTTACGTCCGACGTCGTTGCTCCCTCACAAAATGCAGTCGCGCCTGCCGCGGTGACAGACGCGATTGGCTCGGAACGCGTGCGGGACGTTTTCGGCGCCGAGGCGCCGATGGCGTCCACTAAGCCCTTAAGCGAACCGGAAGCTCAGCGGCAAGAAGCGCTCGCTCGCCGCGCCCCCGGTTGGCTGGACGTGACCGCCTTCGGACTGTTTACGGGGGGCTGGATCTTCATGGGGGCGATGTGGAATCTGCGATACGCCGGTATGGCATTGGCCATCAGTGTCATGGCCGGCCTGGTCTATGTTGTCGTGCGCTGGAAACTCAAGTACATGCCGGATCTCAGCGCCGAGTTGTCGCGCCAGTCGCGCTTCCGGAGGGGGGCCGCCCTCCTGTCGAGCGCAGCGGCTTTCGTCGTCGCGATGGGTCTCGCGGCCGCGTTCCAGCTCCTTTTCTGGAATTTCTGGAACGATCTCCACTCACAGGACTGGCCGATGAAGATGCCGTTTGCGGCCAATGGAGCCGAAGCCCGTAGCACGTTTCAACTGGACAAACTGAAGAGTCTTGCTGCAGACAGGGCAGCGGATATCCGAGTCATGGGCGGGGGCGGGACCTTCGGGCCCCCGCGGCCGGGATCGATGTCATCGTGGGTGTTGCGTGTGCGGCCCTCGCCATGCTGCTCGTGCTCGAGTCCGTTCAAGTTCTGATTGGCACGCGTCTTTATCGAAACACGTGGAGACACTCTTGGGTCCCGAGCACGTCGGTGACGGGGCTGCTCTTCGGAGCCTTCCTCCTCGCGCACTTCATCCACCCGCTCAGCTCTACGATCTCGAACTTCCCGGTGCGGGAGATTGACCGGCCGCTCACGAGCGCGCAACTCGAAGGCGCTCTCAAGCGCTGGGCCGACGCGAACGGTTACGGTTTCGGCAAACAGCGCGACTGGTGGGTCACGAAGGAGTGGAACACGCAACGTCTCGGTACGATCCGGGTGGCCGAGCTGTCGCCGACCGGGTTGTTTAGCGCCTGGCATATCGGCCCAGGTGGCCTCGCGTGGCGCGCTTTGCCGTCGTTGAGAGTTACATGCGTTTCGACCGACAATCCTCCGGACGCATTTGTTTCGATCGACCCAGGCCTCTACTCGCACGACTCCCCCGAGGAGCAGACCTGGCCCGCCGTGCTCGACAGCCTCGCGGAATCGCTTCACACCGGTTCGCCGATTGTCAGCTCGGCGGCCCAAAGCGAGTTGCATCCCGACACGATGTGGCCGCTGATCTTCGCTTACGGCGGAACCGTCCTGTGCGTGCTGATTGCTTTCGGAATCGCCCGCCACGTGAGGTCGATGAGAACGCTTTAATTGGTGTTAACATCTGTAAGCCATCCGGATCGTTCCGCGGGAGGCAGCCATGTTCATGGGGAGACCGCCAATGAAGCCGACGTTGTTAGCGCTATCGACGCTCCTGGCAATTGGCTGCGCCGGTCAAGGCGAGCAGCCGCCAAAGACGGAGCAACCCGTGATCGAAGGGCCGCTGCGCGCTTTCGAACTCAAGACCTCAGAAACCAGCCGCGCAGGTGGGGGCGATTTCACCATACCCGTGTACGGCAAGTTATATCGGGATTATCTCTTGATCACTTACAAGGCGGGTACCGACGAGGAGTTCACGGACGTTGTTCCGGCCAATCGCATCTGGAAAGTCACCTTCAGCCCAAAAGACCGTGTTGTAACCAAATCCTCGCCTTAACGTGCGCCCACAAACACAACGTCGGTCGATCCGAAATCCACGCCGTGACACGCATCCGTTTTTGGCGACAGAAACCGGCTCCCACGCCAGTTCGATTTGGTGTCCACCGTCGCGCACAACTTCTGGCTGGGCGTCTCCAATTGCGAAGGCAAACTGGAGCCCGAGCTGATGGCCTCGAACAAAGACATGCCGGACGAATATGTCTACAGTCATTCTCCCGAGACCGAGAGCATCCTGCCCGGCCAACCGCGGGAGGTCCTGGCGCGGTTAGGATATGAGGGCGACGAGTAACGCTTACGCCGGCCGGCCTTTTTCTCTGCTTCAATGAATGCCCGCCAGGAACCGTTTCGCCTCCTGCTGAATTCGACGTGCGAATGGCGATTCCATTGAAGCCGGCAGTTCGTCCAGCGTTTTCCCGAGCAAAACTCTGAGGTGCGCGGGATCCTGCCCGTGGGCGCCGGCCAGTTCGTAGAGCGACGGCAGATCGCAGCTGGCGTCAATTGCTTTGAGCGCAAGATCCGGCAAATCGTCCACCGGAACCTCGCAGCGAATGTATTGCTCCACCAGTTCCATGAACTTGACCTCAAGCCGCCATTTTGCGGTCGGCTCATCCTTCACGTTGGCCAAAGCTGGCGGTACTTTCTCGGACTCCCAATCGATCACGTCTTTCCACCGCCGGAACACGGCGATGGCGGTGGGCTCAAGCTCCGTGAG
>CAYWOV010000215.1:0-5939 GCA_964459965.1 uncultured Planctomycetaceae bacterium
TCCTGGCCGCGACGCTGAGCGAGCTGGCTTCCGACGACGCCCTGTTTTTCGCCGATACGGGCACGGCCTGCATGTGGCTGGCGCGGCACATCATGGGCGGCAGAAATCGCAGGCTCTTCGGCTCGTTTTCATGGGCGTCGATGGCCAATGCCGCGCCTAATGCGTTCGGCGCGCAATTGGCATTTCCCGGCCGGCAAACGATCGCGCTCTGCGGAGACGGTGGCTTCACGATGGGCGGTCTCGGCGATCTGTTGACGCAGGTCGAACGAAAGACTCCCGTCGTTCAGGTCATCCTCAACAATGCGTCCCTCGATTTCGTCAATATCGAGCAGCAAGAGGCCGGCATCGTTCCCTTCGGCGTGGAATTCAAGAATCCGAATTTTGCCAAAGTGGCGGAAGCGATGGGCGCAACGGGGATTCGCCTCGAGGAACCGGGCGACGTCCGCGAGGGCCTTGCCAAGGCGCTGGCCCACAAGGGCGGCCCCGTTGTGGTCGACGCGGTCGTCGATCCCTACGCCCTGTCGCTCCCGTCGCACGTTCCTTTCCACGCGGCCATGGGCTTCACCATGAGCCTCACCAAACAGGTCTGGAACGGCAAGATGGACTCGGTGATCAAGACGATCGAACGGAATGTCCGGCTGGTCTGAGCGGTTCATTTCGCGGCATCTGCGATGTGGATTCTCATTCTTCGCTGAACAGTCGACTGGAGAAAAACAGATGGGCACGATCACCGTCAAAGACGGCACCGAGATTTACTTCAAGGATTGGGGCAAGGGGCAGCCGATCGTGTTCTCGCACGGTTGGCCCCTGTCAGCCGACGACTGGGACGCGCAAATGATGTTCTTCTTGAAGCACGGCTATCGCGTCATCGCCCATGACCGTCGCGGTCATGGACGCTCGAGCCAGCCCGGTGACGGACACGATATGGATCACTACGCCGACGATTTGGCGGCGCTCACGGCCCATCTCGATCTCAAGCAGGCCATCCATGTCGGCCATTCGACCGGCGGCGGCGAGGTCGCGCGTTACATCGCGCGGCACGGCGCAAGTCGCGTCGCCAAGGCGGTCCTGATCAGCTCCGTGCCGCCGCTGATGGTCAAGACGCCGGCGAATCCCGGCGGTCTGCCTAAAGAAGTCTTCGACGACTTTCAAACGCAGGTGGCCACCAACCGGTCGCAATTTTATCTGGATGTGGCGAGCGGCCCCTTTTACGGCTTCAACCGGCGGGGCGCGAAAGTCTCGCAGGGCGCGATTCAGAACTGGTGGCGCCAGGGCATGATGGGCGGCGCAAAGGCGCATTACGACGGCATCGTGGCCTTCTCCCAAACAGACTTCACCGAGGACCTCAAGAAGTTCACAGTGCCGACGTTGGTCATGCACGGTGATGACGACCAGATCGTCCCCTATGCCGACTCCGGCCCGCTGAGCGCCAATCTGGTGAAGGGCGCGATTTTGAAAACCTACAAAGGTTTCCCGCACGGCATGCCGACCACGAATGCAGCCGAGATCAATGCCGATCTGCTCGCATTCATTAAGTCGTAAGACGACTAAGTGCTTGCGATACGCGGCCTTGTGCACTAAAATCCGCACCTGGTTGGCTCTGCACGCTTGTTGCAGAGCGTCGGCTTCTTTTGCTTACTTTCGACCGCGCCCCCTCCCTCGGCCGACCAGAACCGGAGAAGAACCATGATCTTTGATCGTGGGTTCGGTGGCGCTGTCGGGCTAGCGGACCCCCTCTTCACGCAACGGCCCGATCGGGCTCGGAGCCGCCGCACCCGGCACGGGTTCACGCTGATCGAACTCTTAGTTGTCATCGCGATTATCGCCATCCTGGCGTCGCTCGTGTTGCCGGCGGTGCAACGGGCACGCGAAGCGGCGCGTCGAGCCCAGTGCCAGAACAATCTCAAGCAATTGGGAATTGCCTGCCACGATTATCTGGACGTTCACCGCGTCTTTCCCCCCGGCAATCTCGATCTGCATTACCAAGTCTCACCGTTGTTCGATCCGGCGGGAGCTCAGAATATCAACGTGCCCATTCCCGGTTCGTTCACACTTTCGATTCCCAACCAATTCGTCTGGGATCCCGTTCTCAAGGTTTGGGTGCGAAATGGCGGGACAAGGAGCGCCAGTGCTCCTCCTTTGTCAGTTCCGAATTGGCTCGTGTGCGCCCCGTGGAGTTGGCATGCGATGATCCTGCCGCAGTTGGAGCAAAGCGACATTCGGCCGAACTTCAACTTGTTCTACAACTGCGACAATTTCAATTGGTGGAAACTCGATCCCGTAAACGCCGGAGGGGCGTCGGGCCTGGGGGCGATGCAATATCCCGTTCCGAGTTTTGTCTGTCCCGACACACAGCTCCCCAGCGGCCGGCCCGGCGGTTTTGGCTATGCGACGTACCGCGGCGTGACGGGCGCACAGCCTTATCCCGACCCCGGCTCGCCGGGCGATCCGAACCCGAATCCGCAGGGTGACCCGGCGTTCACCCAAGACGCGGGCAATCTCGAATGGAGGAGTAACGGCGTCCTTTTTCCCAACAGCGTCATCGGTTCTCAAGACATTGCCGACGGCCTGTCGAACACACTGATGATCGGAGAGTCGTTCTTCGGACTTTGGGCCGACGGATCGAGTTGCTGCGCCCGCTTTCGCAACGACTTCCCCGGCCTCACCACGATCGCCAGCGGAGAAGCCGTACCCACCGATTTCGATGCCACATGGGGCATTTGGGTGAACAATATCGGTCCAGACCCATGCGCGGCTGGGTCGCAATTCGCGACTTTCTTCAGCTTCAGTAGTCTCCATGACAACGCGGT
Organism: uncultured Planctomycetaceae bacterium; assembly: GCA_964459965.1. Classification (GTDB taxonomy): domain Bacteria; phylum Planctomycetota; class Planctomycetia; order Planctomycetales; family Planctomycetaceae; genus DASPSM01. The sequence continues at coordinate 2,811 of CAYWOV010000215.1, forward strand.
TCACTTTGCGCTGGCCGACGGATCCGTCCGGCCAATCAGCAAGACGATCGACCACAACCTGGTGCGATTGCTCGCCACGCGTGCGGAAGGCGTGCCGATTAACGACGCTTTCTAGTGATCAGACAGCCACTTCAAGGGGCGGTCTGTCCCGTGCGCTTGAGGAAGGCGGCGCGGTCCAGTAGTTCCATGGAACCGGACGACTTTTCGACAAGGTACAGAAAGTTCTCGTCGACCAGATTGGGATCGCCATCGGTAAAGCGACCGTCGGCCGCCATCGAGACCGAATGTTGCGGATCGAAAAAGAAGATCGTGGTCTCAGCGAGTCCTGAATTCAGCGACCAAATGCGGACCATTTCGTCCCAGCCGGCCGTCAGAAAGTGCTGACCATCGGGGCTAAACCGGACGGAGTAGAGCGGGCCCGAATGACCGAGCAACGACCTGACGTGCGTCATGTCGGCCTTCCAGACGTGGACCATGCCGTCCCAGCCCACGGTGACGAAGTGTTTGCCGTCGGGCGCGTAGGCCACGTCCATGCAGCTTCCCGTCGCGTGAGCCGGGGTGAATCGTTTGGGAAAAAGCACGTCTTTGAAATCCCAGAGCTCCAATCGGCCCGGATCGTATCCCAGGGCGGCGGTCTTGCCGTCGGGACTGACGTCACAGGAATCGCATTCGCCCACGAGATCGTTCAGCGAAACGCTTACTTTGCCCTTCCGATCGTACAGGGAAAAGGAAAATCGGCGGTTTGGGATATCCAACCACTCCAGCACTGCCAACCGCTGCCCGTCCCGTGTCCAGAAGACGCTGCCGATTGTCCCCTCAAGCTGAACTTGAACGCCCGGCGTCCCATCCGCATTCACAAACTGAATCGAGTTGCGCGTGGCGTAGGCAAACGAACCGCTCTTGGGACTCCAGGCGACATACCCCACGTCACTGGGAAGGGCGATCGGCGGAGTCGCTTTGCCTCCGTCCGTTCTCGCCACGAGCGACTCAGGTCGGGCCGCGACGATGAATTGTTTGCCGTCGGGACTCCACGCGATTTGGCCGCGAACGTCGAGCGGTTCGAAATTGTGCGGGAAGCGTTTGACGCGCTTTCCGTCCGGTCGCCACAGCTCAATCTGATTTAAGGCGAGGATCGCGATGTGCGCGCCGTCGGGACTCCAGTCGGCTTGCGAGCGGTGGGGGAGTCCGCTGGTTCTTGGATGCGACGCGCGGCTGGACCCGTCCGCGACGTCGACCAGCAGTAGCCGACCATCCCCGCCGAGGACGATTTGGCTGCCGTCGGGACTCCAGGCCAGCGGCGGTTGCGAGGTGACCGTATCGACTCGAACGCGCGGGCGGGTGGTTTCATCGCTTGTCGGATTCCAGATAACCATTCCCACGCGTTCATCGGCCGCGGCAATGCGAGTTCCGTCGGGGCTCCAGCGCATGCCGGCGTAGGGAGAGTCGCCGGGCAGCACGGGACCGGCGTTGCCGTCCGACGTCCAGACGCGAACATCGGTGTGATATTGCCGCTCCTGTTCCTTGGGTTTGTAGGCCCACGTCGACGAGGCAAGCCGCTTTCCGTCGGGTGACCAGTCAACATGAGTGACCGGCGACAAATGGCCTTCGCAAACCGGCCCCGGCGCGCCGTCAGCACCCCAAATTTTGACGAGGCTTTTGTCATCGCCGGTGACGAGTCGTTTGCCATCCGGACTCCACGCAACACAGTTGATGGGTGCGTCCGAAGCGTGAATGACTCGAGGCGGCGTGCGTTCACCGTTCTGGATCCGCACCGTGCCGTCCTCGCCGGCCGAGGCCAGAAGTTTCCCATCGGGACTCCAGGCGACGCCGTTCGCCTGGCCCACGTGTCCCCGAATAACCCGTTCAGGAACGCCGTCGGCGGACCAAATTCGCACGGTGCCGTCCAAACTCGACGTCGCCAACCGGTTCGTGGCGCGGCTCCAGTCGAGCGCTGTGATCCGGCTGGAATGGCCCACGAAAATGCGTCGCGTCTCGAACGACTTCGCGTCACAAACACGGACATAGGTGAATTCGCTATAGGCAATCCACTTGCCGTCGGGGCTCCAAGCGACGGCCGTAATCCGGCCGTGTGGAATTTTGTGGGCCATCTGCCAGCGGCCGATGCCCGGAAGCGGCGCGGGCGAAGGAACGAGACCCGGCAGCGGCTCGTGCTCTGGTTTCGTTTCGGTTGCCTGGTTCGACGCAGGCGCAGGATGAGCCAGAACAACGACCAAGAGAGTGACGGCCAGAGTGCGCACCAGCGATTGGAAACACGGCATCCGCAATCTCCTACGCAGGCGAGAAGCGGTTCAGTCGAATCCATGCGGCAGCCGACAGGTTACGCGCACAATTCTAACGTGTCAACTTTGTGGAATTAGCCCCACCTGTCGCTGTTGTTCGGTGATTCGAAAAGCGCTGTCAGGCGACCGGGTCTCATGCGGGTCGAATTGTCCAAGCCAGTGTTTCGATCGGAGCGGCGCTGAGTGCGGATTGAAATTCCTTGTTGGTTGGAAAGGGGTGAGCGGTCAGACGGCGGGCCGGCGTCTCCAAGCGGAGTGAGTCGACGCTGAGAGGGTATGGCTCGATCGTGATGTGCGACGGATTTCGCGGGATAAGATTTACTGCTTCCCCCATCGGAGCGGCCAACTGCTCCGATTCATGTCGCACCGCGCAGCATAACCACAAGCTCAACGCATCGAAAAACCGCACTGTCCGAAAGCCGAGTTCGGAGCTCTGATCGTAATGCTCCATATTTTCGGAATGCCCGTTTGTGGGGGCATTCGTCTTCTTGGGAGGAGCCTCCTCCGCCATATTCGCGAGCCAATCTGGATGCTCGCCCCGGAACTTCTTTGCTGCCAATGTCCCCAATGTAGCCGCTTGTTCGTGGAGGAACTTCTCGATCGATGCGAGGTCGTCGGCGTCGGCTCGTCCGTTGGTTCGAACCTGCAGTGCCAGATGAACAAAATGCCGGCAGACGGCAATTCCGGCCAGTGGGTCGGACGAGCAGAAGGCGATGCTTTTTGTCCAGATGGCCGTCGAGTCGCGCATCCGCATTTCCATGAAGCTGCGCGGAATACCGGTGTCCGGACCGAGTCGCGGTGCGTCGTCCCATTCCTTCCAGCCGTCGTC
>CAYWOV010000216.1:0-5918 GCA_964459965.1 uncultured Planctomycetaceae bacterium
CCCGCAAGCAGCGCGAGATTCAAAGCCGAGAGGGGCGAATTCTTGAGGTTGCCCGCTCGATGATCGTTGAGGATGGCTATCACGGTTTGAGCATGGACCGGATTGCCGAGGCACTCGAATATTCGAAGGGCACGATTTACCAGCATTTCTCGTGCAAAGAAGACATTCTGATGGCGCTGGTCAACCAGGCGATGGATCGTCGCCTTGATCTATTTCGGCGGGCCGCGGAGGTCCGTGCTCGTTCACGAGAGCGGATGGCTGCGATCGGTGCCTCTTGCGAGTTGTTTTTCGAGTTGTATCCGGATCATTTCCACATCGAACATATAATTCGTGTAACATCAATCAAGGAAAAGACTTCTGAACAAAGACGTCTCTTCCTGGAAACATCAGAAACGAAGTGTTCCGAGATCGTCCGCGGCGTGATCCGGGACGCGGTTGCGGCCGGCGATTTGAAGCTATCGGACGATTACGGTGTCGAGCAAATCGCATTTGGCCTTTGGTCAATCACTTTCGGCGGGTATTCGATCGCCGCAACAAGTCCGTCTTTGGCGGACTTGGGAATTCGTGACCCGATTCTGGCAATTCGAAATAACTGCAATCGACTTTTGGACGGCGTCGGTTGGAAGCCATTGAGCACGGAAGTCGATCTGACGCCGATCGTTGATCGGATCAAACGCGAAGTATTTGCGGCGGAATGCTCGAAATTGAGCCAACGCAATTAGGTGGAAATCAGCTTTTTTTTGCTTAGAGAATTGACATGTCGTCATTTAATGACAGCCCGTTCGCCCCTGTCGGGCTGTCTGCTTAGAAAGGCCCCGATCCGTGCATTGGGTTGCAATCCGCATGCTGGTGGGCGATCGGGCCAAGTTTTTCGGCCTCGTGTTCGGGGTCACGTTCGCGACTTTTTTGATGTCGCAGCAGGTGTCCGTGTTCGTGGGTATTGTCGCCCGCTCGGCGAGCCAAATCGTTGATGTGCGCGATGCCAGCATCTGGGTGATGGACGCGCGCGTTCGCCATTTCGATGAGGCCCCGGGACTGCCGACCGGTGACTTGCAACGAGTGCGAGGCGTCGAAGGAGTCCAATGGGCGGTCCCGTTCTTCAAGGGCCAGGTTCTGGCTCGCGTTGAACAGGGGCTGCCGCGCAATGTCATCTTGGAGGGCGTCGACGACAACAGTCTGGTTGGCGCTCCGCAGGAAATGATTGTCGGCGAGCTTGCCGACCTGCGACGGCCGTACGCGGTGATTGTCGATAAGGCGGGCTACGAGTACTTGTGGCCGGGTGAGCCGATTCGCTTGTGGCGTGAGTTTGAAATCAACGATCGACGAGCCCTCCTTGTCGGGGTCTGCAAGGCATCGGCCCCGTTCGTAACCCTGCCAGTGATGTGCACGCGATTTAACGAGTCGCTGATATATGTGCCGACCAAGCGAAACCTGATGAACTTTGTGCTGGCCGAAACGATGCCTGGCTTAGACAGTTCGACGGTCAGCGAGCGAATTTCGCGACAGACCGGATTGCAGGCCATTACGCAGAACCACTTCTTTTGGAACACGATCAACTACATGCTTGGCTCGACCGGCATACCGGTGAATTTTGGAATTACGATCGCGTTGGGGTTCATCGTCGGCGTGGCGGTGGCCGGGCAGACGTTTTACTTATTCACTCTCGAGAATCTCAAGCATTTCGGCTCGCTCAAGGCGATGGGGGTCAACAATCGCCGGCTGATCGGCATGATTCTGTTACAGGCCGTGTCGGTGGGTGCGCTTGGTTTTGGGTTGGGGGTCGGCCTCACCGCGTTGTTCTTCATGCAAACAAACCAGATTACGCACCTCGCTGGTTTGCACCTGAATTGGCAGGCAGTCGCCGGCGTCGGCGGAGCGGTGCTTGTCATTGTGTCGCTGGCCAGTCTTCTGAGCATGCGCCGCGTTTTGTTCCTCGAGCCGGCCATTGTCTTTCGAGGTGGATGATGGAATCCGTGAACGGAACAAGCGTATTGGCACCCATGACGCGCGGCTTTGATAGCGCACCAACTGAGCAGTTCCCATACTCGGCTGCCGAACCTGCAATTCGCTGCCGCGGATTGGCGAAAAGCTTCGGCGTCGGCGAGACGCGCGTCCACGCGCTGCGTGGAATCGACTTGGAAATCATGCCGGGCTCGATCACGCTCCTGGTTGGTCCGTCGGGCTGCGGAAAGACAACGTTGATCTCGATCATTGCCGGCCTTCTCGACCCTACAGAGGGTTCGCTGCACGTCCTGGGTCACGATCTGAATGCGCTGCCGGCCAATGAACTCGTCAATTTTCGCGCTCGCAATTTGGGATTCGTCTTCCAACAGTACAATCTCTTGCCGCCATTGACCGCGGCCGAAAACGCGTGTCTTCCCTTGCTGGTTGCCGGCGTGCCTCGCCGCAAGGCGCTGGCGGCCGCGAAATCGGCTCTGGGACGCGTCGGACTCGAAGACCGCGCCGATTCGCTGCCGTCGCAATTGTCCGGTGGGCAGCAACAGCGAGTGGCAATCGCCCGAGCGCTTGTGCACAAGCCGCGGCTTTTGGTCTGCGACGAACCGACGGCGGCGCTCGACGCGCAATCCGGACAAACGGTCATGGAGCTTTTTAGTGAGGTCTCGGTCGAGCCTGACCGAGCCGTGATCATCGTCACCCACGATAACCGCATTCTGCGTTACGGCCAGCGCATCGTTTATATCACCGACGGCCGAGTCGATCGCATTGAATCGAGAGACTAACCGCTCCAGCGGCCCGAAGCCTGAACCTTGAGAAGTGAAGCAAGCAATGAAACGAAATCTGTTATGGCTTCTGCCCATTTCGGCCGGTGCGATGTTCCTGGTGGCGGCCCAGCACGTTTACACCGAACAGCGGCCGCTGACGCGTTTGTCGCCGCCTCAAATCCCCACGAGGACCCCCTACGCGCATTCGATCGGGGCAACCGGCATCATCGAAGCGGCGTCGCAGAACATCGCCATCGGATCGGCCCTTTCTGGAATCGTGCTGGAGGTTTATGTTCCGGTGGAGCGCGTCGGCGCGCACGTCAAAGCGGCCGATCCGTTGTTTCGAGTCGATGACCGCCAATTGAAAGCCCAACTCGCAATGGCCCAAGCACGGGCGGAGTCGGCCAAGGCGCAGCTCACGAGATTGGAAAACCAGCCTCGCCCCGAGGAAATCCCGCCGAGCGAGGCCAAGGTACAAGCCGCGAAAGCAAATGCCGATCGGACGCTGGACGAATATCAACGCGCCCGCTCGCTTGTCGATCAACATGCCGTCTCAGAGCAGGAGGCGGTCGGCAAGCGGTTGCTAAACGAAGTCGCCATTGAGCAGTGGCATCAGGCGCAACGCGAGCACTCGCTCTTATTGGCGGGTGCCTGGAAGCCCGATCTCAACGTGGCCCGAGCGGCCGTCGATCAAGCCCAGGCCGAGGTCGCGCAAATCAGGACTGAAATCGAGCGCGCCATTGTGCGGGCTCCGATTGAGGGAGAGGTGATCCAGGTCAACGTCCGCGCGGGCGAAAGCGTGAGTGGACAGTCGCAACAGCCGCTCATGCTGCTGGGGCAATTGCATCCCCTGCACGTTCGAGCCGACGTCGATGAGCACGACATCGTTCAATTCAACTCGAGTGCCAAAGCTGTCCTGCAATTGCGAGGCAAAAGTGATCGACACTATCCGCTCAAGTTTGTGCGGGTCGAACCCTATGTCGTCGCGAAGCGATGGCTCACCGGCGACAATACCGAACGCGTCGACACACGCGTGCTCCAGGTCATTTATGAGGTCGACCAGATCGACTCAGCGACCTATGTCGGACAACAAGTCGACGTCTTCATTAACGCCGATGAACCGCTCAGCCCGGCAGGAAAGTCAGAAACTTGAGTCCGCGAATTGAGCGATCCGTCTTCCAAACGCAGGCTCGATCTTAAGCGAGGGCCCGCGCTCCTCCAGCCGCCCACGCGCCATACGATCTACAGACAGCTCCGACTCCGTGGGGAAGCTAGCTATTCCACGTGAGAATCCGTAGGTGCAGACGGATTAAGGCACAAATGTCCGATTGGGCCGGCAATCGCTGTTTGCGATGATTGGATTCCGACGGCCCGGATGCCTGTTTCTGCGGATCCGTGTGGCTTCGGCGTCCCCGACTTTGACTTTTGTGCCCATTTGCGGCCACGATACGGTAAGTCGGATCGGCGATCGAGGGGCCACGGCGACTCATTTCCTGCATCATTCCAGTTTCTTAATCTTGGAAGCACATTCGGAGCGATCAAACCATGTCAACCAAACCGTTGGGGCGTCTGTTGTGTGGCGCCGCGATTTTCGCGCTAGGAATTCTCTCAGCCAGTGCCGCGGACACGCCAAAGTCGGAGATCAAAGGAGGAATTGAGGGCAAAATCATCAAGGTTGATGCCGACAAGGGAATCTTGACGATCGCCCGCGAAGACGGCCGCGAACGCACTTTCTCCATCACGGACGAAACGGCAATTGTTGGTCCGCGCGGAGGTGTGGTTCATCGACGTTTGCGCGATTCTCGCTTCCACGCGGGGCTGCCGATTACCGTCGTTGCTAGCGGCGAAGCGGCCACAGAGCTGCACTTGGGTTTCGACCGCAAGTCGCGAAAAGGAACGACCTTCGCCGGCTCGTCCACGTCCCCAAGCACGGGAGGCACTGCCGACGAGTCAAGCCCGCCTGTCAGCACGCGGCGAACGTCGCGGTTTCGCGGGATTCTGGGCTCGAAACCGGCCGCGGAAAAAGAGGCCGGAAAACCCGACGAAGTCGAGGGTGATGACAACGACTTTCCTGGCAAGATCAAGAGCGTCGATCCCAGTCGGCGTTTGCTGGTGGTCACACTGCTCAACGGCAAGGATCGGTCATTTATGCTCGCTCGTGACGTGAAAATCACGGTCAACGGCCATGCGAGCCGGCTCGGACTGGCCGACACGATGTTCAAGCCGGGGATTCCCTTGACGGTTGTTACTGAAGAAGGTGGACGGAAGGTGAAAGAAGTGAAAGTGACGCCCGCCGTCAGTCGCAGACTGAAGACCGGTGGTTGAACAATTGAACCGCCCCACGCATGCCTATTTGGGGGCCGTCGGATGACGGCCCTTTTTCGGGGTTTTTTGTGCGATCAAGCGTCACTTTCCTAAAGGACAGGCATCATGTTAGCCCCTCGTAAACTTTGCCAATCGATGGTGGCGATTCTCATTTTCGCGATGATGGCTGGCGGCCTGCTGGCCGCCGCGATAAGACGGTCAAGGCCACCTTGATTAAGGTCGATCTCAAGAAAAAAATCCTGCTCGTGAAAACGGACGACGGCAAGAAAGAGTTCACGGCAAATTCAGCGACGAAATTCATCGGACCGCGAGGAGGAGTGAGTGACGCCGGCATCAAGGACGACCGCCTCAAACCCGGAGCGGCTCTCACGCTGGTCGTGGCAGGAAACAACAAAACGCTGCGCGAAGTTCATTTGCCCGAACGAAATGGGGCGGGCGGATGAATCAGTCGATATCAGCGGCAAGCAATTCGTCGGCGTTTGGAGGCTACATGCCAATGGTTCGATTCTGCTAGTTGCATGCGGTTCGCTATGACGTCGATCAAAGCGATGATCGCTCGATCGGCCGCGGCGCGCAACCGAGACGGCGATAAGCCTCGGCCAAATTAGCGACCCTGTTGCGGCGCTGGACCGAGTCAGAATTCGACACGACGGCGACATTAAAGGGGGCACGACTCCGATGATGAGGATTCTAACGCTGCCTTTACCATTAACCGCACCAGGCCCTTAAACGTCTGCGTTGGCGTCCAGCCCGTCGTTGCGTGTAACCGCGACGCGTTGCCGCACAAAGTAAGCGAGGGGCGCTGCAAGAGAGCGGGATTCTCGACGACCGCTCTTTGCCATTCGGTCCCGAGGTAATCGGCGGCAACTT
>CAYWOV010000217.1:0-4266 GCA_964459965.1 uncultured Planctomycetaceae bacterium
AGGAAGACGACGCCTTTCGGCTCGTACTTGCGGGCCAACTCGACGAGCCGCGGCACGTACGCCTTGACCAGCGGACATTCGGTGCCGAGAAATGCCAAAACGACAATTTTTTCGCGGCCGACCTCGGCCAGCGACCACGGATTGCCGTGAACATCTCGGGCCCTGAGTCCTTCGATTCGCGAGCCAATGGCCGGCAGCGATCCCGGCGGCGCGGACTGATTAACCGGCAAGCCATCGGCAGCGAATGTCGCTTCGGGCACAAAGCCTGACGCGACTAACATTCCAGCCCAAATCAGGTTACGCACGTCGATCTCCTGCGTCTGCGGGAACTGAACGCGACTCGTGTTGTTCGCAGCGGACGCCGCAGTCTTACGAAAAAAACGAGAAAACCGGGTTCGAATCGCAGTTTACCGCTGTCTTTCCGACGCGCTGGTTCGCCAACGCGCGATATCGTCGGGGCTTAGGTCGAAGACGTCGATTGTATAACCGATGCGGGCGATCGGTTGGAAGGCGCGTAAATAGCTGAATTCGTTGATGTCGACGGGCCGAATTTCATTCTGCGGCGTGAGGACCCAGTGGGGCATGCCTTGCTCGAAGTTGACGCTGACAGCAAAACGGCCCGGCTGTGGAATATGAGACGGTGGGATGTGATAGGAGATGCCCAACGCGGTCGGCGGGACGGTTCCAAAGTATGCCACGCCGATGTCGTTGATGCGGTGCTCGTGGACGTAGTCCGCAAGGCGGCCGAGATCTTGGCCCCAATCGAGGTTAGAGTCGAGCAAATGCCAGCGACCGCCGGGCGGGCCGCCAGCAAGCTCATTGAAGTAGCTGAGCTGATGCGGATGATACCGCACCGAACACAACATCCAGGTCGCGAGCAGACCCGTCGTGATGGTGCGGAATGGATACGTCCGGAGATCGAACCAACGGGCCGACTGGGATGCGAAGAGAATCAAGAAAGGAAGCGCAGGAAGGATGTAACGGACCCCCAACTGCATGCTCGACGCTTCCGCCGCGCCGATCATTAGCACGGCCGGAAGCAGGACTACGAGTTGCAGATCCAGCCTGCGGCCGACCTTTCCAGGGATGGCGAGCCACAACAGCGTGGCCAGCAGCAACAGTTGCAAGGGGTGAGGCAGTTTGTAGAAGAGGGCCCACAGATAGTAATGGTCAAAGCCCGTCGCACTCCATTGGCCATCGAGGAAAATGGGATACTTCAGCTCCATCATGTGACGCTGATGATCGAGTCCCTCGACGTAGTCTCGCGGCAACGGAACGGGCATCCAGCCGATTGTGGTGAGTCGACGCATGTCGGCACTCGTGGCCGTGCTTTGAAAGTCGTAGCTCCGCAGCGTCGAACAGGACCCGCGAAACAGGTAGCCGGCATTGAGTACGAGCAGGCTCGCAAGCAGTGCGATGAGGCACAGCCCACAGATCCGCGCGATGGCTTGCGGCGTCGTTGCGGGAGGCGCTGGTTCGGCCGTGCCGCCCTGTCGCCCGCTCGGCAGCGGTTCTGTGCGCCTGGCAATGAGAATCACGGCGAACTCAGCGATGCTCAGCGGATAGAGCAGAAGTGCCGTGAACTTAGTCAATTGGGCCAAACCGAGGATGCCGCCGAAGAGCAGAGCCGTTTTCCAACCGGGACGGGTCGCGAATTTCCAAAGCGCGAACAGTGTGAAGACGAACGACGCGGCGGCCCCCATGTCCGTCGTCACAAGCGACCCGTGGGCCAGCAGGTTCGGCTCGAAGGCCCATAGTACGGCCGCGAGGCAACCGGCCGCGTCGCCGAACAGCTCGCGGGCCCAAATCGCCGTCGCGAGTCCTCCCAGAACCGAAAATAACACGATCGTGGAACGGCCGACGAAAAACCACGTGCGGTAACGCGCGGCGTTTGCGGCCAGGAAGCTGTCGCCCCAACCCATCGCGTCCCGGTTAACGCCCGTCGGCCCGGTTTGGGCCGAGGTGAATGCGAGCGGCAAAGCGGCCGCGACTCGGCAAAGAGGCGGATTCAAGTTATCGAAATCGAACCGTCCCTGTTTGAGGCTGAGCAGACCGACAGGCAAGTGCCAGTATTCATCATGCGTCGGCGTCAGACGGCTTGCGGCGCTAATCCCCAGCGCGGCGTGGATCGCCAAGGCGGCGGCCACCGGCAGCCAGAATCGCTTGAGCGCACGTGTCGCAATCGCCGTCATGAAGCAATCCGCTCAGCCGAACCACGCAAGACGAGAGCCACGAACTATTGTCGACAAAACGGCGGTTGCCGAAAGCCCGGCTCTGCCGACGCGGCCGCGCCGGCGATTGGTTGTTACCCCGATCGGCGGGTCGACTTGTTCGAGGGGGCTGCCTGCGATTGTCTCGCATCGCTCTCCTGCGCGGCATCGCGATCCCCGCCGAATCGCCGATAGGCAGCGTACCAATCGGCGTGGTGTTGCATCCATTGTCGGCAAACAAAATTTGTGCGGGCTCGGTCGAAAGTCGATTGGTAAATTGAGTGGCCCATCGCGACGGCGCCGAAAAGACAGAACACCGCGCAATAGCAGACCGCCGCCCTCTTGACTGCCAGCCTGCCGGAGAGCGATTGCAAACCGATCCAGCCGTACGCAAGCAGGAGCGGCAGCACCGGCGCGAAAAAACGAGGGTCGTTGAAGGGCCACACCAGCAAAATGCCCACATAGCACGCGAGGTAGGCCTCGATAAATGAAAAGACTCGGCGATGAATTGCGCCCGCGAGAATGATGCCGATTGCAGCAAGCCCGAAAACGTAGCGGAGGGATTGAAGTTCGCGCGTCGCCAATTCATGAAACGAGACGGTCTCGATCGGTAAGACGTTGGCTGTCGGTATGAGTGCCCGGGCAGAAAAGTTCTGGAAGATTTCGCCGACTTCGCCAATTCGGAGCATGGCGATTTCGGACGGACCGTAACTCGGGTGGTTCGAAAGCAACGACTCCAAATAGTCGGGCGCGATGGCTGCTTGCCAAATGAACAAGCTCGTTACGCCCGTCGTCGCGAACCCGGCGATCAGCGCCGCGAGCATGCGCATACGGCCAGTGCGCCGCGCAACATGCTGCAAGAAACAGAACGCGACGGCCGCAATCAACGCGACGCCGATTGTCCGCACGGTCGATGCGGCCACGCTCAGCACAAAGGCCGCGATCGTAAATATCAGAGCAGATGCGGGACGCATTCTGGCCTGCGATAAGGCCGCCAGACACGCGCTCGACAGGCAAAAGAAGACCATGTCGGACATGGTAACGGGCGCCAGGTAAATCCAGAGCCACGAACAGCAGGTGAGCAGCACGATGGTCACACAAGCACGGTTCGAAAGACCAATTTCGGACTGAATCACCGAATAGATAAAGGCGAGCCCCATGCCAATGCAGATGAGATTCAGACCGACAACTCCGGCGGCCGAATTGAGACCGATCGAATCCAGCATCGCTAGCGCTTGAGGGTAGCCGCGCGGCAATCGGAGTTCGCGATAGCCGGAACCCGAGGCGATTTCGACGGCACCGCAAAGATAAACCGGCCCGTCGTCAACGACGCGCAGCGGACCGGCGAGATGAACCAGATAACACGCTGCCATCACAAGGCCGCAGGCAATCAACAGTCTGTTCGCCACCACGTTGCTCCGCGGCGCAATACTGGCATGGATCACCTTTTAGTCTGGCAGACTTCTGGCGACAAAGAAAGCTGCGAGACTGAGCCTGGGCGCTTCGTCAAAGACTTATTCGTGCGATAGCCGGGCAATAAAAAAGGTGCCCGGTGAGATGGGCCAACCGTTCTCACCCGGGCACCCGCGGAAGAGGTTTCGATCCGACAGTACCATCCGCCTCGCGCTGGCGAAATTGGGAGTTCTACTATTAGTCGCGAATTTCCCGGGAAAGAATTCGACAGTAGATAATTGGGCCCGGTCCCGCGTGCCATTTCCCTTTTTGGAAGGAAAAGGCGGACTTAGGCGCTGTCGGTCTATGAAGTCTCCTGCGGATGCAGATCTTCGTTGAAGCGAATGCGATTGCCGAACGGGTTGATCTCTTGCATGCACCGCGCACCGTAAAAGGCCGTCTCGATCCCCGGTCGCAAATATTTGTAATTCCGGCTGGTGATCTCGATGAATGTCGTCAATGCCGGCCTAAACTCCGACTTTCCTTGCCAAGAATCGGGGCTTTCGATCGAATGAGACAAGGACGTCCCTACGCCAGCAGGACGCAACGCGTTACCTCTCGGTTTAGATGATGAACGCTTTGACCGACGTTGAAACGCCGACGC
>CAYWOV010000217.1:4366-5911 GCA_964459965.1 uncultured Planctomycetaceae bacterium
AAACGCCGACGCCGCCGGTCAAGGCCTGGCGGATCGCGTTGAAGCGCGCGCCGGGCATTCTCATCCTGCTGACTTTGTTGAGCGGGATCGGTGTGCTCGTCTTCTACAATCCGCCGCGCCCACAAATGCTGGTGTCGGCGGTGGTGTGGATCGCGTATGACGTCTTCGTCGGCATCGGGCATTCGAAGCGGCCCAAGGCGAAGAGCACCGAATCGCAAAAATCCCGCTTGGTGCATCAACTGCTTTTCCTCGCGGGGCTCATTTTGCTGTTTGTTCCCGTTCCCGGACTTACGGGCCACTTCGCGACCGACACGCTGACGATTGCCGCGGTCGGCTTGGGCGTCCAGATCGCCTCCACGCTGTTTTACTTTTGGAGCCGCAGCTACCTCGGCCGCATGTGGAGCGGGGCGATCTCGATTATGAACGACCACCAACTCGTCGAAACGGGACCCTATCGTCTGCTGAGGCACCCAATGTACACGGCGATTTTTGGCATGTTCATCGGGACGGCCATCGTGTCGGGCCAATATCACGCATTGATTGGAGTCGCGCTTGGCCTGCTGGCCTACGCCCGTAAAATCCCCATGGAAGAACGCGTCCTCCGGGAAGAGTTTGGCGAGGCTTATGAAGCGTATCGGCGGAAGCGGTGGGCGTTGGTCCCGTGGCTGTATTGAGGCCGTGTCCGTACGGAGATTGTTCAGCGACGGCCGGGGAGGCAACTTCTCTGCGGGATCGTCAGGCAGCCAAATGCCGTCACGAGTTGACGACTAATAGGGCGATTTTGTCCGGCTCTCGCTATTCGGCTGCGGCTGTTCCAGATGGGACGGATAGTCCGGATCCATACCCATCCCAATCCGGGCCATTCGTTCGCGGTGCCGTATGATCAATTTAGCGAGTGCTAAAATGCCGCCGAGTGCGATAGCCGCCAGTGGTATGAAAACCCAGACGACCTCTGGATTTAACAGCTTTTCCACGATCGACATTCCAACTCTCCTCAAATCAACGCGAACGGCCGTATTCTCGGTCCGGATCCTCGCATAGAAGGCGGTACGAGCACCGCGTCGACTGTCGGCACCAGCCGTATTCTATCAAGATGTTCGCAACGCAGCCCGAAATCTTGGATGGGTCCGCACCGCCGGCGAAAGATTTCACGAAACCCGATGGCGGCCCAAAAACGATTCGGCCGAGAAGAGCGCCAGGCCGGCCCAGATGAAGGCGAAGCTGATCGCGTGATGGAGCGTAAAGGATTCGCCGTATCCCCAAACGGCCAGGACCAATTGCAGGCTGGGCGCGACAAATTGCAGGAAGCCGAGAGTCGACAGGGGCAACCGTCGCGCGGCCGCTCCGAAGAAGAGTAAAGGAATGGCCGTCACCAGTCCGCTCGCGATAACCAGGCTACGGCCGGCCGGGCCGGCGCCGCCGAAGATGTCGTTCCCCTGGCTCGATTGCCAGAGCAGATAGCCCCCCGCCGGCACCGTCAGCAGCAGGGTTTCGACCGTCAGCCCCGTCAGCGAATCCACACCCGCCTTCTTGCGAACCAGGCCG
>CAYWOV010000218.1:0-4195 GCA_964459965.1 uncultured Planctomycetaceae bacterium
TCGTCAGGTCCAGGATGAGGCAGCGGTAGCTTGAGGCGGCCGCTTTTGCCAGCACCTCGGTAACGTTGCCATCAACCACGACGCGAAAGCCTAACGCGGCCGCCGTGCCAGTGATCTTGCTGGCGAAGAACAAGTCGCGGCTGATCAGCAAGGCGTCTGGTGTCTGGGGTTCGGAGTCCGGCGTCGAAGGCATGCGTGTGCACAGGGGTGAAGGGTCAAGGATCAGAGGAAGTGTTGCATTATCGCACAAATCGCAGATCGCGGGCCATAATCATCGCATGAGTGAAGCTAACGCAACGGCCCTCAGTCGCTCCCTGGCCACGCAAGCAGCCGTTTATCCTGGCCCGGTGTCGCGGATCGAGATGTTGGAGACGCACATTTCGTGGGTCTTTCTCGCCGGTGAGTTCGCGTACAAGGTCAAGAAGGCGGTCGATCTGGGCTTTGTCAATTTCTCGACGCTGGAGCGGCGGCGTCAATTTTGTGACGAAGAATTGCGACTCAATCGGCGGCTGGCGCCGGAACTGTATCTCGATGTGCTGCCCATCGCGGGAAGTGCCGAGTCGCCGCGGATCGGCGGCGAAGGCGCTGCGATTGAGTACTGCGTGAGGATGCGGCGGTTCGAGCAGGACCATTTGCTCAGCCGGCTGGTGGCCGAGGGAAAACTGCTGCCGAGACATGTGGACTCGCTGGCGCGTCAAGTGGCTGAGTTTCATGCGCGGATTCCAGTTGCCGAACCGGCCAGCCGGTTTGGAACGCCGGAGGCGGTGGCCGAGCCGATGCGGGCGAACTTTGCGCATCTCGATCGGCTTTCGAATGGCGCGGCAAACGAACTCATCGAGCGGCTGCGAAGCTGGACGGAGCAGGAGTTGGCGGCTCGCGAGGATCAGTTGATCGTGCGGAAGCGAAACGGATTCGTTCGCGAGTGCCACGGCGACATGCATTTGGGAAACATGATTCTCGCCGACCCGACTCACTCAAATGACGCAATCACGATTTTCGACTGCATCGAATTCAATCCCGATCTGCGCTGGATCGATGTGGCGAGCGAAGTCGCTTTCTGCACGATGGACCTGGAAGACCGCGGACGGGCCGACCTGGCTCGCCGCTTTCTCAACGCCTATTTGGAGTGGTCGGGCGACTATACGGGACTGTCGGTTTTTCGGCTCTATTTTGTGTATCGAGCACTCGTGCGGGCGAAAGTGGCGGAGCTTCGCCGAGTGCAGGGCGGGCTATCGAGCGGCGAGAGCGAGCGGCTGGCGCGCGAGCTGTCGAATTACCTCGAATTGGCCGAGAGGTCGACCCGCCGGCCGGCGCCATTCTTGGCCGTGACGCATGGACTTTCGGGAAGCGGCAAGACGTGGGGCTCGCAGGCGGTCGTCGAGCGGTTCGGTGCCATCCGCGTGCGATCTGATATCGAACGCAAACGGCTGGCCGGGCTAGGACCGCTCGCCGACACGGTTTCGGGTGTCGGCAGCGGATTGTATTCGAGCGCGTTCAGCCGGCAGACATTTGCCAAATTGGCCGAGCTGGCCGCCGCGATCATTGCCGCCGGTTTTTCCACGGTGGTCGACGCGACGTTTTTGAAACGGGCCGAGCGAGACCAATTCCGGACTTTGGCCGCGAAATTGAAGGTGCCGTTTTTGATTCTCGAATTTCCCGCAGACGAGGCGACGTGCCGCGAGCGGATTCGCCGGCGAATGGAAGAGCGGATCGACGCGTCGGAGGCGACGGAAGCGGTGCTCGAGCATCAACTGCAAATCAGCGAGCCGCTCGCTGAAGAGGAACGGCCGTATGTCGCGTCGTTTGGGAGAGGCGACTCTGGGGAGGTGGAACGAGGTTTGGATCGGATTGAGGCTCTCCGGCGGTGATCTGTGATCACAGGGTGTTTCAAGCGAACAACTGGCCCTGGTGCGGTGTCCGTGCTAACTTAAGGCGCGTCATGAAACGCGATGAGGGTCAGGGTTTGTTGCGCCCTTTCAGGGCTTAGGCGAATTTATCTGATCTGGATCCCAGGGCGTTGCCCTGGGCTTTCCAGTTTTGCCCTTTCAGGGCAAGAAATTCGGGCGCCGATTTGCTGTTGGAGATTCGAATGGCCGAGAGTTCGCAGAACGGTCCCGACTTCTCGAAGTCGGAGCTTTTGCCTGTCATCGCCCAGGATGATGCGACAGGCGAAGTGCTGATGCTGGCGTATATGAATCAGACCGCCTGGGACGAGACATTGAAAACGGGCCGCGTCTGCTACTACAGCCGCAGTCGGCAGAAGTTATGGCGGAAGGGCGAAGAGAGCGGCAACGTGCAAGAGGTCAAAAGCATCTTCTTCGACTGCGACGCCGACACGCTGTTGATTCGCGTCAACCAGATCGGCGGGGCGGCGTGCCACGAGGGTTACAAGAGCTGCTTCTTCCGCAAGATCGATCCGAAGTCGGGAGGCGTGCAGGTGATCGGCGAGCGCGTGTTTGATCCGAAAGCGGTCTATAAGAAGTAGTCGGGTTGGCGAAGAACGAACTTATGAACAATCGCAAACTGAAACTGGGAATACCGGCCGGCAGCCTGCAGGAGGCGACGGCCGCCCTGTTCAGGAAGGCCGGCTACAACATCACGTTCTCTTCGCGGTCGTATTATCCGCAGATCGACGACCCGGAGATCGAATGCCTGCTGATTCGCGCTCAGGAGATGGCCAAGTACGTCGACGAAGGCATTCTCGACGCGGGCATCACCGGGCACGACTGGATCGTGGAGACGCAGGCGAAGGTGGTCGAAGTCTGCGAGTTGGTTTTTTCCAAGACCAGCCGGCGGCCCGTGCGGTGGGTGCTCTGCGTGCCGAACAGTTCACCCGTCAAGACGGTGAAGGACCTCGAAGGCAAGCGGATCGCGACTGAGGCGGTCGGCTTGACGAAAGCGTTCCTCGCCAAGCACGGCGTCAACGCGAAAGTCGAGTTTTCGTGGGGAGCAACCGAGGTCAAGCCGCCGCGCTTGGCTGACGCCATCGTCGAAGTCACCGAGACAGGCAGCTCGCTCAAGGCGAACGATCTGCGGATCCTCGATGAGGTTCTGCAGAGCACCACGCGGTTCATCGCCAACAGGACCGCGTATCAGGACGTGTGGATCAAGAACAAGCTCGACAACATGTCGCTCATGCTCCGCTCGTGCCTGGCCGCCGAGGGGAAAGTGGGCATCATGATGAACGTGCCGCGGAAGGACCTGGCGACCGTGCTTTCAAAACTTCCCGCCCTGCAAACGCCGACGGTCTCGTCTCTTTCCGATCCCGATTGGGTGGCCGTCAACACGATTATCGACGAATCGCTGGTCCGGGCCATGATGCCCGAACTACGAACGGCCGGCGCCCGCGGCATCGTCGAGTATGGGATCAATAAGATCATCGATTAGAAACGTGCGGGGGGCGGGGTGCGGGGGACGGCGTTCTAAAACCGAAAACTGTTGCCGGGCATTTCTTCAACTCCGCACCGCGAACTCGGCACGCCGAACCCATTCTCATGCCTGTCGATAAGTCGGAGCGACGCATTCGGGAGATGTTTGGGGAAATTTCGCCCCGCTACGATTTCCTGAATCACTTCCTTTCAGGCGGCACTGATTACTACTGGCGCTGGAGAACCGTGCGTTCGGCTGCGCCCGTGGGCGAGCTTCCCGTTCTGGATGTCTGCACGGGGACGGGCGATCTGGCGGTGGCTTATTGGCGGCGCGGCAAGGGTCGCATTCGTGTGGTCGGGGCCGACTTCACGCATGAGATGCTGACGTTGGCGCGGCACAAGACCGCGTCGTTTGGCGGCGATTCTGCGGCGATCGAATTTGTGGAAGCCGATGCTCAGCGGCTGCCCTTTGCGGACGACCAATTTCAGATTGTCTCGGTCGCTTTCGGACTGCGGAACGTCACGAACACACTCGAGGGGCTGCGGGAGATGGCCCGCGTGTGTGCCCCCGGCGGGCGCGTGGTTGTGCTGGAGTTTTCGCTGCCGCAGAACCGGGTGATCGGCGCGGCGTATCGGTGGTATTTTCGCCACATTTTGCCGCGGATTGGTCAGCTTCTTTCGGGTAATCGGCAGGCGGCGTACCAGTATTTGCCCGATTCGGTATCGGAATTTCCCTGCGGCGCGCGACTGGCGGCTATGATGAATTCGTGCGGTCTCGATCGCGTCACGTGGAAGCCCCTCACCTTCGGGATCGCAACGCTCTACGT
>CAYWOV010000218.1:4295-5899 GCA_964459965.1 uncultured Planctomycetaceae bacterium
CAACGCACGCGATGTGAAATGTCGCAAGTCAGCGAGAACCAAGACATCGTCGTCGGCATGACCGGCGCAAGCGGCGCCGTTTACGCCACGCGGCTGCTCGAAGTCTTGTTGCGCGCGGGGCGCCGCGTGCATTTGACGTTGAGCCCGGCCGCCGTGGAAGTCCTCAAGACAGAACTCGGCGTCACGATCGATCTCAAGAAATTCGACGCGCGTCAACTCGGGCTGTCCGCCGAGCGGATCGCGCCGGGAACGCTCGTTTATCACCACTACCAGGACTACGGCGCGCCGGTCGCCAGCGGTTCCTTCCTGACGGCCGGCATGGTGATCTGTCCGTGCTCGATGGGCACGCTCGCCAGCGTCGCCAGCGGATTGTCGACGAACTTGATCCAGCGCGCGGCCGACGTGCATTTGAAGGAACGGCGAAAACTGATCGTCGTTCCCCGCGAGACGCCGCTCGGCAGCATTGCGCTCGAGAACATGAAGCGGCTCTCGGACGCCGGCGGAGTCGTGCTCCCCGCGATGCCCGGCTTTTATCACCAGCCGAAGTCGATCGGCGACCTTGTCGATTTCGTGGTCGCGCGGATCTGCACTCAGCTTGGCGTCGCTCTCGACAAGGATCTCCTCAAGCCGTGGGGAAGTTGATGATGACCGCGCAGCGTTCTACATGGCAGCGCACAAAGTCGTGCTGCCGCCGCGACGCGCGAAATATTCGAATTATTCCCGCAAATTCCGTACAAATTCAAAATCGTGAAACACGGCTCACGATGGTTAAATATCGATGAGGAAGGGCCCCGGTTTCTTGACTTTGATGCATCCATCATGTCTGATGTGTGTGCACAGGATGCCGTACTTGGCTCCTACCCTACCGACGGACCGCATTCAAGATTTTTTGTGAGTGCCCCGCCTCGAACAGAGCCTGCCCGCTGTCTCAGCAATCGTGTTGATTGATCGTCCACTGGTCTAATGGCGTCAAAAATTCATGACGAACAGCCGGCGTGTTCACTGGGTTAGTCTCTGCGAGGTTGTTAGGGTTTACCCGGCAGTGGGCCGCCCAGGCCCAGTGGGTGCCGTCCGTGAGGATTGCCCGTTTTGGGAAGCAATAGTCTGGTAACGACACCGCCCCTGGCGGAGCCGGGGAACGAAAGTTGCACTTATTGACCCGACCGTTAAGGCGACCGCGCCCTGCCTGTACGGCTGACTAATGGAGAACTAAGGAATGACCATTCAAGCCAATCGCCGTGATTTTCTGCATGTGGGCTTTGCCGCTGGCATCGGGCTCACTCTGGCCGATTTTTTGCGTCTGCAGGCGCGGGCCGAAGTCCATAACACGCCGAGCGTCGAGGGGAAGGCCAAGTCGGTCATCTTCATCTATCTGCCCGGCGGTGCGCCGCATCAGGAAACTTTCGATCCCAAGCCCTACGCTCCGGTCGAGTATCGCGGACCGATGGGCTCGATCGCGACCAACGTCGACGGCATCATGCTCAACGAATGCATGGTGCAAACGGCCAAGCTGTGCGACAAGATCGCCTTCTGCCGCTCGATGACACATGGCGAAGCGGCGCACGAGCGCGGCACGCACAACATGTTCACCGGCTACAAGCCGA
>CAYWOV010000219.1:0-5873 GCA_964459965.1 uncultured Planctomycetaceae bacterium
CCATGGACGCTAGCGCCGCCACCGTGGTCACGATCAGGACCAGGATGGCGATGAAACCGACCACCTTGATCCATTGGCTCACGCCTTGGAAAACGTCGAACGGAAGGGGGTCAAAATTCATAATCCACCGACAACCAACTAACCGTTAGAGATATCTGGAATCACGCCCGAAGCGCGTGGAGCCGGCGGCCATTCGACGTTAATCGGCCCCTCAATTTGTCCGGCTTCTTAATTGCCACCGGGTGCGGTCCCGGCCGGCTCTCGAGCGGGCGACGTTTCGCGACCGTTTTGGCCCTCTTGATCGACGGTGAACCGCTGTCCCGGACGTTCCTGGCTTTGCTTGACAATTCGCAGGAACAATTCCTCCAAGGTGACGGCCGGATGATCGACTTTGAGCACCTTGCCGCCATGCCGTGCGATGACTTGTTCGATCTCCTTCACGACGCTTTCGCTCAATGTCGAGGTCAAAAGCTGGGTTTCGTCGTGCTCCTGCAACAGGTCGTCGACTTTTCCGAGGAGCTTCAATTCGCCCGCGTAGAGGATGGCGATCCGGTCGCACACGTCCTGCACGTCGGCCAGCTGGTGGCTGCACATTACGACCGTCTTGCCCTGCTCCTTGAGGCGGAGGATCAGGTCTTTCATTTCGCGGGTGCCGATCGGATCGAGACCGCTGGTGGGCTCGTCGAGCAGGACCAGGTCGGGATCATTGATCAGCGCCTGCGCCAACCCGATCCGCCGCGTCATGCCCTTGGAATATTCTTTCAGCTGTCTCCGCCGAGCCCCGTCGAGACCGACCATTTTGATCAACGCGTCGGCCCGTTGGCGGCGCGTGGCAGACGACATTTTGAACAGCCGGCCGTAGAAATCGAGCGTCTCTTCGGCGTTGAGGAAGCGGTACAGATACGACTCTTCCGGCAGGTAGCCAATTCGCTCGTTTTTCTCGACGTCGGCAGCCGGCCGCCCGAGGATCGTGATTTCGCCCTCTGTGGGGAAAAGCAGCCCGAGCAGCAGCTTCATGGTCGTCGTTTTGCCGGATCCGTTCGGTCCCAGCAGGCCGAAGACTTCGCCCTTATGGACGTCCAGCGAGAGAGAGTTCAGGGCCCGGACCTTCTTCCGCCCCCAGAAGTCGCGATAAATCTTGGAAAGGTTTCGGATTTGGATGACCGACTCTGTCGACATCAGGGCTACCTCAGCGGTCCGAGAATAATGAGGAACTGTGGGTTATCGATGAAAGGGAATTCGGCCGATCGACAGGAAACGGCCTCGATCTCGGTGGATGCCACCCGAGACTCAAGTGCGCTGACCATCCCCCGACTCTACGTTGAGTCGTGGCCGGCCGTTGGAAAATCCCATCGTCTGGACGAATTCTCCAACCTTTGTCGATCGCCCGATCTAACGGCTCTTCGGTCTATCAAATTGCGGAAAATTGCTGGCAGGCGGTTTCAAAGCGAGCCCTATTTGCAGGGAACGCTTGTAGAACTCCTTTAGGGCCCGCTCTCATGCCTCATACGGGCCAGCTGGACGCTCGCCCGACGGTCTTTGAAGCCGCCTGCACCTCCGCAAAATGACCGAGATAGACGTCGAATTCACTTTAAGGCTGCCCTAGGCCCATTGCAAGAGAAGGTGCAAGCCCAGAGATTCAGGCAGGCTAAAGAGTTGCAAGGTGCGTCGGATTTCTTTCGCGAAGCGATTAACCCCCACGCTGCTCAAAACCGGGCTTTGCGCTGCGACAGGTACTCAATGAGAGCGCGGTCAAACGGCATGCTCGTATCCAGGGCGACGTAATCGATCCCGCTCTTGAGGCAGGCATTGCGGTAGCGTGTCCGGAGTTCCGCGAGTGTTTCCTGGTAATCCGACCGAATTCCGTCCGCATCGACGACCAGCGATTCGCCCGTTTCCGGATCCTTCAGATCGACCATTCCACTGAACGGAAACGTCACCTCCGCCTCGTCGAGAATGTGAAACACAATCACGTCGTGACCGGCGTGTTTCAGCAAATGCAGGCCATCGATTACCGGCTGTTGCTCGGCCAACAAGTCGGAAAACAGCATGACCAGGCTGCGATGCCGGATCATTGCGGCCGTTCGCCGCAGGTTGAGCGCAATTTCGGTCGGTCCCCCCGGACGAGAACGAGCCAAAACCGCCAGAATATTGCCCAATTGCGTCCGACGGCTGCGAGCAGGCAAACTTTGCCGGATGCGTTCATCAAACGTGATCAGGCCCACCGGGTCCTGCTGCCGAATCATCAGATAACCCAATGCGGCGGCGAGAGAGATCGAATAATCGAGCTTGGTCAGTTCCTGCCGGTAGGTGTATCCCATGCTCTCGGACAGATCGACCATTAGGTAGCCCGTGATGTTCGTCTCGGCCTGATACTTCTTGATGTAATAGCGGTCCGTCTTGGCGTAGACGAGCCAATCAATATCGTGGGGATCGTCGCCCTGCGTATACCGACGGTGCTCGCTGAATTCGACGCTGAAACCGTGGTACGGACTGGCGTGCAAACCGCTGAGAAACCCCTCGACGATGAACCGGGCGCGCAGATCGAGCCGTGAGACCGTGCGGATGACTTCGGGCTTCAGATAATCTTCCGCGGTGTGTATCACAAATGTTCCTTGAGCCAGCGGACGGCGTGCGGCACGAAATCGGGGCGAAGGCGGTGCGTCCCTTCGAAGAGCGACAGCTTCGCGGCCGGATTGCCGATGGTGCGGAAGACTCGCTCCGCCTCCTCGGGCGGGCACATTTCATCGTTGCGACCGGCAACGAGAAGAAGAGGGCGCGAGCCGATCGCCCGGGCCATGTTTCGGGGCGCGATCAGCGAAGTCGGAGAAAGGTCGGCCGGTACGGCACAGGCCACAGCCGCCTTGATGCGGCTGTCGACACCCGTCAGCAAAAACGTCTGAGTTCCGCCCATGCTGTAACCGAACGCGCCAATCCGGGCAGAGTCGACTTCGGATCGGCTCTTCAGATAGTCCAGCGCACGCCGGTAATCGATCGTCGTCTGAATGTAGATTTCTCTTTGCGAGAAATAACCTTTACGCGGCGGCACGCCGGGCGGTCCGGACGGATTGACCGGAGCGAATTCGTTCTGGGCAATCCGGTCGCCGTGGCACTGGGCGTCAAGCGCGAAAACGGCCAGGCCTTCGTTGAGCAGCGCTCGCCGCATATTGCCGCCGCTGATGTAATTGTTATCGATCCAGAAATGCTCTTTCGAGCCGGACCAGCCGTGCAACAGCAGCACGCAGGGTGCCGGTTGTCGACGTCCGGGAGGAAATTGGAGATATCCCGGCACGTAAAAGCCCTGCGCCCCACGGAAAACGATCTTCTCCCGCGCCAATCCGTCCTTCTCGATCCGTTCGACGATCCGCGCGTCGAGGGGGATCGTGGGATCGTACTCGTAGACCTGCAACAGCAGACGGAACGCGTCCTCACCGAGCCGTGCGACTTTATCGTCCGCCCGGGAGATCCCCGTGCTAACACTGGTCCACAGCGCGAGCCAGATCAGCGTCGAACGGCCAAACGAGGCGCTCACTGTGTTGTCCCTCGTTCTTCGCTTCTCATCGGGCGGAGTCGTATTTAGGAATTGTCGGCGGCGGCACCTCCTTGATTAGCCGATTGATGATGTCCTCGGGCGTCAGTCCCTCGGCTTGCGATTGGAAGTTCGTCGAGATGCGATGGCGCAAGACCGGCACGGCAACCTTGCGCACGTCTTCGAGCGAAACGCTCGGCCGTCCGTCCATGGCGGCAACCGCTTTGGCACCGGCAATCAAATATTGACCGGCACGCGGGCCGGCGCCCCAATCGACCATCTCCCGGATGAACTTGGGCGACGACGGATCGGGAGGACGCGTGCCCCGCACCAGTCGCGCCACATAGTTGATCGTCAGCGGCGTCGCCTCGATCTGGCGGATCTGCTTTTCCAAATAGAGGATCGACTTGGAAGACAACACCTTGCGAACGTCGGGCTTTTCGCCGGTCGTCGTTCGCGAAAGGATTTCTTCCTCATGCTCGAGCGTCGGATAATCCACCCAGACGTTGAACATGAACCGGTCGAGCTGCGCTTCGGGGAGCGGGTAGGTCCCTTCCTGCTCGATCGGGTTTTGGGTGGCGATCACGAAAAAAGGCTCGGGCAATGGATACGTCTGCTGGCCGACGGTGACTTCCCGCTCTTGCATGGCCTGTAGGAGGGCCGCCTGAGTCTTGGGCGGCGTGCGGTTGATCTCGTCCGCCAGCAGGATATTTGTGAACACGGGCCCCTGAACAAACCGGAACTCGCGTCGCCCTGTGTCGGTTTCGTCCAGAACATTGGTCCCCGTAATGTCCGATGGCATCAGGTCAGGGGTGAATTGAATCCGCTTGAATTGGGCATCGAGAATCTGGGCGATCGTGCTGACGACCAGAGTCTTCGCCAGTCCCGGTACGCCTACCAAAAGGCAATGGCCGCCGGTGAAAATTGCCGCCAGGATCTGGTCAATGACGGCGTCTTGGCCGATGATGACCTTGTGCAGCTCTTCCACCATCAGGTCGTGGTGGCGTTTGAATTTTTCCAGGAAATCGTCGAAATCGCGTTTTTCAGCAGGCACGGAGGCTTCCCAATGATGATCTCGTCGGTTGTTCGGCCCGATTCTAAAGAAACGGGCGCGACCGTGCGAACGTCGCAGCGGATGCGCGCGCTGTCGCACAACCGGCCGCGGTGATCTAAAATGAGGACATCACCGTTCCGCCGATCCATTCTTCGATCGGCGACCCGGGAGGGCATCCACATGTCTCGTCACGATCGGCGAATCGCGCTCTTTGCCTTTGCCATTCTGCTTGCCGCAGTCTTCGGCTCGACTTGCGGGCCGAAGGCCGCCGTGGCGGCCGGTCAGGATCTGACGTCGGAGCAGGTCAAAGGCGCCCTTTCCCGCGGCATGGGCTACCTGGCAAGCCAGCAAATCGCCAATGGCTCATTTCTCTCAGGCGGCCTTGGACGGGGAGCCTATCCCGTCGGTCCGACGGCCCTGGCGACGCTGGCGCTGTTGAACTCGGGAATGGATCCGAACGACCCGGTCATCCAGCGCGCAATGCACTATCTGCGGGACTTTCATGAGCCCGGCGGGACGTACGAAACCTCGCTGATGATCATGGCGCTCGTCGCCGCAAAGGATTGGGACCGCGATAAGCTCCGCATCGCGTCCTTGGCCGCCAATCTCGAGAAAATCCAGCAAACGCGGGGCATGAATGCGGGCATGTGGAATTACGGCCACGGCCACTTAGGGGGCGGAAGCGAAGACAACAGCAATACGCAATTCGCCATTCTCGGCTTGCGCGAAGCCGCCGTCGCCGGTGTCCGAATCCGGCGCCGCACGTGGGAGTTGGCTTCCGAACATTTCATCGACACACAGAATGCCGACGGCGGCTGGGGTTATCACGCCAATGACCCCAACAGCACGGGAAGCATGACATGTTCCGGCATCGGTTGCCTTGTTATCTGCGATCAGATGCTCGGCTCTTCGGGAGACGACGTGAATGCCGATGGCACGCCCAAGTGCTGCAATCAGGCGGCGCGTTCCAACCGCGCGCTGCGACGCGGCGTGCAATGGCTCTCTCATTACTTTGCGGTCGGCGTCAATCCGGGACACGGGGCGACGTGGGTGCTCTATTACCTCTACGGCGTCGAACGCGCGGGACGACTGTCCGGACAGCGCTTCTTCGGACGACATGATTGGTACCGCGAAGGGGCCAGCTGGCTCATCGACGGGCAGACCCTTCACGATGGAAGTTGGAACGCCACATTCACGGCAATCGAAACGGACAAGGTCGTCGCGTCGAGCTTTGCCCTGTTGTTCTTGTCGAAGGGATTGGCCCCCGTCCTCATCAACAAGCTGAATTAC
>CAYWOV010000220.1:0-5813 GCA_964459965.1 uncultured Planctomycetaceae bacterium
GGGAACGCCGGCAGCAGATTGAATAAGACGAGCATGACGTTGACCGCCACCAGTCGGCCCAAAAACGGTCCGCCGATGAGTGTGACGTCGCGGGCCCGGGCGATATCGCCCGCCACCACCAGGATGACAATTAGCACCACCGCGATCACGACATTGACGGCCGGTCCAGCCACGGCGATCCAGAACTCCTGCATCGGTACTTCGGGAATGCGCTCCAGTCGGGCGACGCCGCCGATCGGCAAGAGCGTGATGTCTCGCGTCTGGACGCCGAAATGGCGGCCCATTAAAGCGTGTCCCAACTCATGCAGCACCACGCAGGCAAAAATCGCCAGGACAAAGATCACGCCTTCGACGGCGACGGCACCGTTCTCTCCGGCCGACAAGTACGAGTAAACCACCCAGGCCAAAAGGAGAAAAAACGTCCAATGGACGAAGATGCCGATCCCGGCGACCTGTGCGATTTTGAGCGACCATCTCATGTCGAGTGCCCCGCTTTACACGCAACGCGATCTTGGCGGTCGCCTCTCTGTCGGCCCGAGACGACCAAATTCCATTTTGCCCGCGCCCTCGTCAGACACGAAAGCAGTTTCCCGGCAATCTGGCAAGCGGCCCGCCAAAAAATGATCCACCGCGTTTGGTGCACAACGTCCTGAATTCGGGGCATTTGCTTCCCGACGCCATCGCGAAATCCGCATTGTCCTTCCGGGGCCGGACGCGCTGATACGCTTGGCCGCGCACCTTCAGCGACTCCGACAGAGCATTAGTTCGTGGGTGCCAAAGCCGCGCGCGGAGAGCCTTTCGATCACTCCCGTCTCCGATCAGTGGTCATCAAAGTGCGGGGCGCCTCGCTCTTGCGCACTTCGGGTGCGACAGCAGCGGCGTGCCAAATGCGCCAGGCGCTCGAGAGCGGGCCGGTCGAAAAACGGGAGACGACGCAGGGTTCGCGCATCGATTAGGGGCAGTTGCGACTCGCGGATGACATGAATCAAATCGTCGCGACTCATCGCCGCGATAGACCGAATCGGAAGCTCGGCGATGATTCTGTCCAGCGACGCAGACGTCGCCGTTCTAGGGGAGTGGTCGCTCTGCCGCAATGCGCCTCGAATGAAGTTCGAGGCCATCGAGAGTCCTCCCTCCGCGGCTGCGCGTAGCTGTCTCGCCCACGACCATGTCGTCTTCCATGCGGCCTACACGCGATGCCCGGAGATTCGAGGAAAATCATTTCACAATGATTTCCGGTGAAGTGCCTTATTTAAAAAAAGTGACGCAAATTCCGCGCCATGGCGAAATTGCAAAGAAGCCTTGCGTAACGCATTCGTGATTGATTGGAGCGCGGCGGCGAGAGGGCCTAAACGATTCAGTGCCGCAGCCCCGCGTCCGAGGACCGTCTAGGTGGCCAAAAGGTCCAGCTCGATATTGGCGCCGTGATTGGCTCGATTGACGGCGAGATGATCAATACGGCAAAAGAGTTGGACGCTGCGTTGCAAAAGGGCGTGTCGGAACGCAGTCAAATCGACCAGGGATCGGAAGTAAGGAGTTCTGACACAGTGGCCAACGGTTGTGAGAACCCACCCATCTTTTTGGAAAACGCTCGGAAACTATCGCGAAAGGGCCAGGCGCTGGAAGTCAGCGTCTTTCTCTTTCTGATTGTTCCCTCGACGGTTCTTTCGCTGTTCACTGCGGGGCAATGGAATCACGGATTTGTCGTTACGGCCGCGGCTGTCATTGTGCGGGATATCGCCATGTGCAGCCTGGTTTTGTACTTCCTCTGGCGAAATGCGGACCCATTCCAGTCGATTGGCTGGACATTCAGCTTTTGGCCCGTTCACGTCGCGATTGGCATCTTTGCGTTTCCCGTGATGTTTTTCGGCGCGATGCTGGCGGCATTCCTGTTCATGAAGATGGGACTTTCTTTACCTCAGTCGACTCTGCGCTCGGTGCTTGCCGTGCGAAGCTGGTCTCAGGTTCCGTTGGCCGTGCTGCTTGTCGCCGTCGTGGCCGTGACCGAAGAGACGATCTTTCGAGGTTATCTTCTCTTGCGCCTGAAAAACGTGAGCGGCAACATGCCCTTTGCCGTGGTCGTCTCGACGGTCGTCTTCGCGATGGGGCACGGCTACGAAGGCCAGGCCGGTATCGCGACAATCGGCCTTTTGGGATTGTTCTTTACTCTGATGTACCTCGGCACTAACAGCCTGGTCGCGCCGGTCGTCTTGCACTTTCTGCAGGATCTGGTCGCCGTCGTCGTGGTTCCGATGCTAACGAGGGGCCACCAATGAAGCCGCCGAACAAGTCGGGTCGGCCGTCAATCGGCTTCCGTTTCGGCCCACGCCCTGACTTCGCCGCTTTCGTCGACCTCGATATGAATCAGGTTCGGATGGCAGCACACCGGGCAATCCTCGGCGTATTCCTGGCTCAGGCCGGCTGAAACGTCGACCGGCACGACGATCTCTTCGCCGCACGAATTGCACACGTAGCTGGCTTCGTCTTGCATCGGGTCCTTCGTGCCGTCAAATCCGATCAGCCTCGGAGCGAATGGGCCTTCGCATTATGCGGAGCGGCCCGCGACTCACGAGGAGCCCGCAATCTGGCTTGCCGTTCACTTTCAGTAATGTGAACATATGCATCTTACCGCCGTCGATGCGATTTTATCGGCTTGGAACCGGGACCGCCTGTGGAACACCTGCGCCAAATTCTCCGTGAGTATTGGGGATACGGCGAATTTCGGCCATTGCAAGCCGAGGCGATGCGGGCCGTCGTCGATGGCCGCGACTCGGTCGTCATTTTACCCACAGGGGGCGGGAAGTCGCTTTGCTTTCAGGCCCCGGCCCTCCATCTGCCGGGGCTGGCGGTCGTGGTATCACCGCTCATTTCTTTGATGAAAGACCAGGTTGACGCGCTGGCCGATTGCGGAGTGCCGGCCGCCTGCGTCAACAGCACGCTCACCTTCGGGGAAAAGCGAGACGTCGCCGGCGAGATCCGCTCGGGACGGCTCAAGCTGCTCTACCTTTCACCCGAACGACTGATGATGGAGCGGACGCTCGAATTCCTCAAGGAGATTCCTCTCTCCTTCTTCGCGATCGACGAGGCCCATTGCATTAGCGAATGGGGGCACGACTTCCGTCCCGAATATCGCATGCTGCGGCTCCTGAAGGAGAAGTTTCCGAACATTGCCATTCACGCCTACACGGCGACGGCCACCCGGCGAGTGCGCGAAGATATCGCCCGCGAACTGCATCTCAAGGATCCCGAAATCCTCGTCGGCTCGTTCGATCGGCCGAATCTGGTCTATCGGGTTCAGCGGCGTGCCGAGTTGTTTCGCCAGATTCGGGAAGTCATCGACCGCCATCGGAACGATTCGGGCATCATCTACTGTATCCGCCGCCTTGATGTGGACGGACTGTGTGCCGAACTGCAGGCAGCCGGCTACGAAGCCCTGCCCTATCACGCGGGCCTGGCCGATGAGGCGCGCCGGGCCAATCAGGACGCGTTCATCAACGACCGCGTGAAGATCATCGTGGCGACCGTCGCGTTTGGCATGGGAATCGATAAGTCCGACGTGCGCTACGTAATCCACGCCGCGGCTCCGAAGTCGCTCGAAAACTACCAGCAGGAAAGCGGGCGGGCGGGTCGCGACGGGCTGGAGGCCGAATGCTGCCTGTTTCACTCACCGGTCGATTTCCGTACCTGGCGCAAGCTTCAAGAGGAGTTGCCTGCCCAGGCGTTCGAAGCGGCCATGACCGTGCTGACGGGGATCGATCACTATTGCACCGGCGTGACGTGCCGGCACCGCGCGATTACCGCGTATTTCGGGCAACAGCTCGAAACTGAGAATTGCGGCGCCTGCGATGTGTGCCTGGCCGAACTCGATCTGGTTGAGGACGCGCTCATCATCGGGCAAAAGATTCTCTCGTGCGTCTTCAGGCTGCGGGAGAGTTTCGGCGGCGACTACACGGCACAGGTTCTGGCCGGATCCCGTGAGCAGCGGATTCTCGACAATGGTCACGAAAAGCTCAGCACGTGGGGCATTCTGCAGGAGCACGACCGCAAGAGTATCCGCAACTGGATCGAACAGTTGGCCGGCCAGGGTTTTCTGGAGAAGGACGGCGAATACAACGTGCTCAAGCTCACGCCCGCCGGACGTCGCGTGCTCCGTGGCGAATTGACGCCGCGGCTTCTGAAACCCGCCACGCGTCCGAAGAAGGAATCGCGGGCCTCGCACGATTCATGGGATGGAGTCGACCGGGAGCTGTTCGACGTGCTGCGGGCGTGGCGTCGTCGGCAAGCGTCGGACCGGCAGATCGCTCCGTTCATTGTGATGGGCGATGCGACACTCCGCGATTTGGCGCGAGTCCGCCCCTCGACCCTGCAGCGCTTGCGTGCGATCCACGGCATTGGCGAGAAAAAATGCGCCGACTATGGGTCCGAACTGCTCGCGGAGATCGCCGGCTACTGTCATCGCGCGGGAGTGACGCTCGACGTCAATTCTGGTCCCGGAAGCAAACCTTCGCCTGCCGCCGCGCCCGCGAAGGATCGGCTGCCGGGGGGCACGCGTCGCCAGGCGTTCGAACTGTTTGCAAAGGGAAAATCGGTTGTCGACGTTCGCCAGGCGACCGGACGAGCATCGTCGACGGTGACCGAGTATCTCGTGGATTACATCGAACGCGAAGGGCTTCGCGATCCCATCCCCTGGATCGATTCGGCTCTATTCGGCCGCATCCAATCCATCGCCGAAAAACTCGAGTCGGGTCGCCTCAAGCCGATTTTCGAGGCGCTCGATGGCACCGTCGACTACGACCGAATCCGCATCGCCATCGCCTGCCTGCGAAATGCGGGGTCTGTTCGCGAGGAGAGTGCCGCTGCAGCCAAAGACGACTAAAGGCGGGCGACTTTTCGTTGCAGCCACCTGCAAATAAAGCGGCGACCGTCAGCAGAGGACTCGCTTGCCAAGCCGGCCAATGGCACGGCTCGGCCCTCCCCGACGGTCGCGGCACTTAAACTATTTCCGACAGGCGCCACGCCTTAGCCTAGCGTCCAAGCATTTTGGCGACGACAAAGATCACGAACGCGCCAAACACTCCACCGCCCGCCAGAAGATAGACCAGTGAGTATCCGATTGCGGCGAAGACGGGAGTCGTCTGCAATAAGGTTTCCATGTTAGATTTCCTTTGTCGAGAACGAGATTATCTCTCGTTGTAATTCGAGTTCGAGGATCGGTGCCTCCCAGGTGCAAGCCGCGTGCCAGACCCGTGCCGCCGTCCATGATTGGGGTCGAATCCGGAAGCCAACTCTTGCCAGCAAAGCCACTTAGAACGGTTGAATTGGCGACGCGCCAGAAGTGGCGCGCCTGGCTGCAAAAACATCACGACTCAGAAACGGAGATCTGGCTCGTGTTCTACAAGCGGCACACCGGAGTGAAGTGTGTCGAATACCGGGATGCCCTCGAGGAGGCCTTGTGCTTCGGCTGGGTCGACAGTCTAGTGAGGCGTCTGGATGAGGACCGCTTCGCGCGGAAGTTCACGCCGCGGAAAGCCGACAGCCGTTGGTCAACCGTGAATCGCCGACTTTATGAGGACCTGCTCTCGCGCGGCCTGATCGCTCCTCCGGGTTTGAAGCGGCCGCCGACAGAAAAAAGCGGCGATGCGCCGCGGCCATCCGTCTCGACGCTTCCGGTTTTTATTGAGAACGGTCTGAAGGCCAACCCGCGCGCGTGGGCCTTTTTCGAGCAGCTCGCTCCCTCGTACCGCCGCCAATGCATCGCCTGGATCGACTCGGCCAAACGCGAAGAAACGAAGCAGAAACGCCTTCGCGAAGTC
>CAYWOV010000221.1:0-5801 GCA_964459965.1 uncultured Planctomycetaceae bacterium
CCAGCCAGATGTAAAGCTCAAGTTTGACCTTTTCACCCTCGGCGCCTCCGGGGAAAACTGGCTCGGCCACCGCCTTTTTCAACACGTCGACTGCCTCGGAATAGCGCTTCGCCAACACCAATTGCTTGGCGAGTTCGTCGGCGAGCTGCCCTTGCAATTCGTGCCGCGCGCTCATTGCCAGCGTATAGAACTCGATGGCCGCATCCAGTTTCTGTGCTCGACCGGCCAGCCGGCCGACGAGATACGCGGTAAAGAAATCGACTTTCGATTTGTCGGCGGCGTCCAATTTCCGCGCAGCTGCGATCAGGCCGTCGACCAGCGCGTGGTCGTCCTGGATCTCCGCGAGCAGACGATCGAGCCGATTCGTGCCCCGCTGTCCGCGCAATCCTTTGGCGAGCGCTTCGAGCAGCTCGGTCGGTTTATTCTCTTTGCGGTAGATGGCCGCCAGGCTCACCCAGCCTTCTTGATCACGCGATTCGGTGATCACGCGATGGATCAACTCCTCCGCATCCTTCAGACGACCGGCGGCAACGTATTGGTCGGCCAGAAAGTATTGCAGTGTGGCGTTTCGCGGATCGGCTTTCGCGAGATCCTGGATCCGCGACAGAAGGTCGGAGCTTTTCCCCGTCGCTTTCAGAATCTTCGCCAAGAGGTCGTAAGGTTGCCGTCCTTTGCCCTGCAATTGGGCGTCGAGATACACCTGGAGACTTTTGAGAGCCAAATCATATTGCTTGGCCTGGAAATAAGCCTGGGCGAGGCTATAGCTGAGCGCACCCGGGTGATCGTGATTGGCTTTGGCGGCCTCTTCGAATGCCACAATGGCCTGAGCCGTGCGGTGGGCAACCATCAAGACGTCGCCCATGATTTCGTAACCCGCCAACGGTTGCCGTTCGAGTGCGGCCCGCGTCTGAAAGTCGAGGTTGTACTTGGTCGGGTTGCGGCGGGCGTCGAGCACGACGATGTACGCCTCGGCCGCCTTTTCGACGACCGCTGGGTCGGCATTTCCTTTGTCCTGGCGGGTCATTTCCATGTAGAGGGCCGCCAGCTGCAACTGAAGCAACACGTAGGTTGCCGAGTCCTTCTTGAGCTTCGACGAATTCGCGGCACGGCTCAAATACTCGGCCGCCTTGCCGAGTTGCTGTTGTTCGTGCAATTGCTCGGCAAGAATCCGCAGGATGTCGAGATCCTGGGGATCAAGCTCGATCGCCTTTTGGGCATATTGCAGCCCCTTTTCCGTTTCGCTGAGGGCAAAGGCGAGCGGAACCAAGGCCCGATAGACCTCAACCGCGTTGGGGTCGAGTTTGACGGCCATCTGGTAATCGCTGAGCGCTTCGGAAAATCGACTCTCGGACTGTTTCAAACGGCCCGACATGAACCAGGCCATCGCGTCTTTGTGAATCTTGTCCTGCGAAGAATCGGTCTTGTTTGCCTTCAGAGTTTGGAGCGGCTCACCGTCCTGGTCCGTCACGACACCCCGTGAACGGGGGGCGGTCGCCGTTTTAGGAGGCTGCGGGGTGGCGGGTGCCGACGGTTCATCGCCCCCGAATCCGACGACGGGTGACAGTCCGATCAAACTCAGAATGAGAGCGCCGTGTGTCCAAAGCGCCACTTGCCTGCGATCGTTGACCATTCTCCAATCCCTTCCTCGAGTGGTTGCGGAAGTCGCCGGGCCGATCCCCCCAAATTTTCGAACGCGGATCGTCACCAGCCCGAGACCTCCCGTTCCCGCATTTTAGCCCGCGCAGCTCCCACCACCAAGATGGGTTTGAGTCGGAGTGCGTGGAGTGCCTCTGAACGGCAAAGATCCGCGTGCGCAAACGGGGGTGTGGTGGGGTCCTATTTTCTCTTGCGCGCCGGGGCCGCGCCGCGGGCATCGCGAGTGCGTCCGGCTTTCGAACCGCCCCCGCCCGTTGGGCGCTCGCGGCCGTCGGCGGTTCGGACCGCGGCGCGTCCGGGCGCCGGTTTCTTGCCGGCCTTGCGAGCGGCGGCATCCGCCTCTTTGAACAGCGTTTCTAATCGCTCATTCATCGTCTGCGGGTCCGCTGTGGCGGCGGAGGCGTGTTTGCCTGGCTCAAACGCCTTGACCAGCCGCGGATCGACGGCCAGACAGCGCAGATAATGCGCGAAGACCGGAACGTCGGCTTTGCGGACGGCCGACTTGAGCGTCTCGGCGGCTTGCTCGGGAGTTTCACCGGCGGCCGCGAGTCCCAGCCAAATGGCCGCATTGGTCATCAGGCGGTCGACGGGGATCACATGCGTCCCGAGGGCCGATTGCAGCGTGTAATTGCGATCGAATGGCGAAAGGTCGCGGATCTTGAAGAGCTGCTTTGTCGCCAGTTCGAGCGTTTTGCGGCGCAAGCTCTCGAAAGCGAATTCGAAGTTCTTCTCAAAAACGTAATGTAGCACGTTACGAACGCGGTGCGCACGCCAATCGGCGCTTGCCAAACCGTCAAAAACAGTCGCCAACTCGGTGATCGAACTCACCCGCAGCTCATTCAGGTCATGAAAGGCGCTCAAGAGTCGTGCGAAGCACGTTTCCGCCTGTTCGACAGACGCGTCTTCCAGGCAGATCGCGTAAAGCAGTGTCTCCAAGACGGGCCGCTCTTGGTGCGGGGAAGGGCCCGGATACCGCTTCTTCAACAGGCCAACTAGCTTCTTGCCCAGCGTCAGTTTGTCAACCATCTTGGTTTTCTGCGTGGCGCTCAAAAGGTGATTTTGAATTCGGCAGCGCCGGACTCACGGGTCCGGCGCACTCTTCCTCGATGAGTGCGGTCTCGGAAATCTCATCCGCGGCATCGACATCTTCCTCGACCGCGGGCGTGACATCCTCCGGCGTCGGAGGCAGCACTTCGCGCAACAAGCGAGACGTTTCGATACTCCGCTTCACTCCCAGATCGAGCTGAAACTGGAGGATTGGCGTGTAGCGCAATTGAACGCGCTCGGCAATCATCGCCTGCAAAAAGCCCCGGGCCGATTCGAGACCTTTGACAGTGAGGCGCTGGGTCTTTTCGTCGCCCATTACCGAGACGTAGACCTTCGCGTTCCGCAGGTCGGGACTGACCTCGACCCGAGTCACGGTGACGTGCTTGACGCGGGGGTCCTTCAGTTCGAACAGGATCGACGTGCTGACCTGCTCGCGCACGGCCTCGGCGACTTTTGCGACCCGGCGAGATGACATCAGTCCAAAGTCCGTTTAATTTCGTCCACTCGGAAGGCCTCCAGCATGTCCCCTTCTTTCACGTCGTTGAAACCCTCCAGGCGGATGCCGCACTCCATCCCGTCACGCACTTCGCGGGCGTCATCCTTTCCCCGCTTGAGCGACGCGATGTCGTAGGAATTGAGAATCGTCTGATCTCGAATGACGTTGATCCGATTGGACCGCTCGATCGTGCCGCTGAGAACTCGGCAGCCGGCAATCGTTCCGAGTCGGCTGATCTGGAAGGTCTTTAGGATCAGGGCACGGCCGGTCATGACCTGTTTGCGCTCGGGCGGCAAGAGGCCTTCCAAGCTCCGCTTAATCGTTTCTGTGACCTCGTAAATGATTTCGTACCGCCGAATGTCGACGCCCTCCCGTTCGGCCAATGCGCGAGCGCGTTCTTCCGGAACGACGTGGAAGGCAATAATGATCGCTCCCGACGCTTCGGCCAGAGCGACGTCGCTCTCGTTGACGCCGCCGACGCCTTCGTGCACCATCGTCACCCGCACCTCAGGATGCGAAAATTTCTGCATCTCGCTGCGAAGGGCCTCGATCGAGCCCTGCGAGTCCGCCTTGATGATCAAAGGAAGATCCTGGACGTTCCCCTCGCGGGCGGCCGTCAAAATGTCATCGAGCGAGCGGGGCCGGGCCCGGCCACCCAAAACGGCGGCGCGGCCCTTAACGCGACGGCTCGATGAAACCTCGCGGGCGTGCTCGATATCCGACATGACCCAGAACCGGTCACCGGCGCCGGGCATCGCGTCAAGACCGGCCACTTTGACCGGTGTCGAAGGGCCAGCCGACTCGAGCGGACGGTCGTGATCGTCGTAGAGAGCGCGGATGCGGCCGTCGGCCTCGCCGCACAAAATCACATCGCCGACGTGGAGCGTTCCGTTTTGCACGACGAGCCAGGCGATCACGCCGCGGCCCTCGTCGCGAAACGCCTCGAGGCAGACGCCGACCGCAGGCCGATTCGGATTCGCCCTGAGCTCCCGCAGCTCGGCACCGACCTGAATCGTCTCCAACAACTCGTCGATACCTTTGCCGGTGGTGGCCGACGTGCGAATCACGTCAGTGTCGCCGCCCCATTCGGCCGCCAGGACCTCGTGGGCGGCCAGGTCCTGCAGCACGCGCTGTTCGTTGCGGCCCGGAAGGTCGATCTTGTTCATGGCGACGACCATCGGCACTTTGGCCGCCCGTGCGTGGCTGATCGACTCGACCGTCTGCGGCATGACGCCGTCGTCGGCCGCGACGACCAACACCACGAAGTCGGTCAAATTCGCACCCCGAGCCCGCATTTCGGAGAAAGCGGCATGGCCCGGCGTATCGACGAAGGTGATCTTCTTGCCGCCATGCTCGACCTGGTAGGCGGCGATGTGTTGCGTGATTCCGCCGGCCTCTCCGGCCGCCACGTTCGCGGTGCGGATCTTGTCCAACAGCGTGGTCTTGCCGTGGTCCACGTGGCCCAGGATGGTGACGATGGGTGGGCGTTCGACGAGTTCCTCGGCCGAATCGGTCGCTTCCATGGTCTCTGCCAATTCCAGCTCGACGTCCTTGGCCTTGCGCACCGAGAGTTCGACTCCCAGTTCCATTGCCAATTCCATGGCGGTCTCTTCCGTGAGGGTCGAATTCATTGTCGCGCCCTCGCCGCGGTCGAAGAGAATGCGAATCAAGTCCTTTGCGGGACGACCGAGTGCCTCAGACAGGGAGCGAATTGTAATTGTTCCCGACAACTCGGCCGCCGTCTTGAGCGCGACCGGTTCCACGCGGCGCTGGCGAAAGCGAACCGCCCGCCGTTTGCGTTCGCTTGCGTCCGATCCGTCCTGGCTGGATCGCTTCCAGTTCTCCCGCCGATCGCGAGCGGCGGTCGCCTTGCGATCTCGATCCTCATCTTCGCCGATGAAGGTCGTCGAACTCGCGGCTTCGAGGGTTCCCTCGCCCTTCTTTCGTTTTTTCGTCTGCTCGACGTTTTTCTTCAGATGGGCCCGCAGAGGGCTGTTGGTGCTGAACGTGTCGGGTGACAGGGGAATGTCGGGCTTCTGCGCGGGCGCCTCCTCCTTGGGAGTGCCCCGCATGGCGGGCCCTTTGTAGTTGGGTGGTGCCGCGACAGCCGGCAGGGCGGGCTTGGCCTTTGGTTTCGGCCGCCGCTGCTGCGCTTGTTCGCTTTCAATGATCGTGCCTCGCGGCTTCATCTCACGGATCGATGAAGAGCTGCGCACTCCGCCGGGCGGCACGTATTCTTCGGGACGGAGGGGCGCGGCAGGACCGCTCGGCGCCTCGCCAGACCCGTCGGCTGGTTTTTCCGCCGCCCCAGCTCGTCGCGAGAGCGGGCTGCGAACCGGTCCAGCCGGAGCGGTAGATGGGACGGGGGGGACGACGGGCGGTTCCAAGACGGCAGTTTGGCTCGCGACGACTTCCGGAGGCGCGGCGTCAACCGACGGCGCTTCGTGATTCACACTGACGGAGGAGGGGACTTCCGACGGCGTTTCCGGTTCGCTCTCGACAACAGATGTGGCACGCTCCCGGGCCAGTGGGAGACGGGCAGCCGCGGCCTTGATGCTGCGGATCTTTCCGCCGACATCGCGCCCGGCATCGCGCGCAAAGG
>CAYWOV010000222.1:0-5789 GCA_964459965.1 uncultured Planctomycetaceae bacterium
TCATGACCGATGACCAGGGCTACGGCGTTTCGGGCACCTTCGGCGGCGTCATCCCAACGCCTGCGTTGGATCGCGTCGCCAAGGCGGGATTGCGTTACACACACTTTCATTCCACCTCGCTCTGTTCGCCCACACGGGCCGCGCTGATCACGGGTCGCAACCACCACGCCGTGGGCTTTGGCGTGATCTCTGAGTTGTCCACGGGTTACCCGGGCTACGATTCCATCATCGGGGTGGAAAGCGGAACGGTCGGCACGATTCTCCGCGACAACGGTTACGCCACGTCCTGGTTCGGCAAGAACCACAACACGCCGGCGTTTCAGCTCAGCGTCGCGGGTCCCTTTGATCAATGGCCGTCAGGGATGGGCTTCGACTACTTCTACGGCTTCATGGGGGGCGAGACCGATCAATGGACGCCCTATCTGTTCCGCGATCATACGCAGATTTTTCCGTGGCTCGGCAAGCCCGGCTACAACCTCACCACCGACATGGCGGATGAGGCGATCAATTACATGAAGCAGCTCAACGCTGCGGCGCCCGACAAGCCGTTCTTCGTGTACTACGTGCCCGGCGGAAGCCATTCGCCGCACAATCCGAAGAAGGAATGGGTCGACAAATTCCGAGGTCAATTCGACGCGGGCTGGAACGTCATCCGCGAGCAGATCTTCGCGAACCAGAAGAAGCTCGGCGTAATCCCCGCCGACGCAAAACTCACTGCTTGGCCGGATGAGCTGAAAAAGTGGGACACTCTCTCCGCCGACGAGAAGAAACTTTTCGCCCGTCAGGCGGAGGTCTTTGCCGGGTACACGGCCTACACCGACGATGAGATCGGTCGTGTGATTCAGACCGTCGAAGACATGGGCAAGCTCGACAATACGCTGATCATCTACATCTGCGGCGACAACGGGACTAGCCCCGAAGGCACAATGGTCGGGACACCGAATCAGTACACTTCGTACAACGGCATCCTGAATATTCCGGTCGCCGAGCAACTTAAGTTCTACGACGTCTGGGGCTCGGCGGCGACTTATCCGCACATGGCGGTTGCTTGGTCCTGGGCGTTCGACGCTCCGTTCAAATGGACCAAGCAGGTGGCGTCGCATTTTGGCGGCACACGGCAAGGTCTGGCGATTTCGTGGCCCGGCCACATCAAGGATGTCGGCGGTATTCGCACGCAATTCCACCATGTCATCGACATTGTGCCCACCATCCTCGAAGCCTGCGGCGTCCGCGCGCCCGAGAAGGTCAACGGGATCAAGCAGAAGCCGATCGAAGGCGTCAGCATGGCCTACACCTTCGAGCAGCCTGCCGCGCCCTCGACCCGCAAGACCCAGTACTTTGAGATGATGAGCAACCGCGGGATCTATCACGACGGCTGGTACGCCTGCACGACGCCGCCCGTGCCGCCGTGGGTGCTGAATTCGCCGATGCCGAACGTCAACGCGTACAACTGGGAGCTGTACAATCTCAATGAGGACTATTCCCAGGCCAACGACGTCGCGGCGAAGTTTCCGGAAAAAGTGAAAGAGCTGCAAAGCGTGTTCGAGCTAGAGGCAAAAAAGTACAACGTGCTTCCCTTGGACAACTCGTCGTTCGCGCGGGCCATCGCGCCGCGGCCAAGCGCGACTGCCGGGCAGACCGTCTTCACCTACTCTGGAAAAATGCCCGGCATCGCCGTCGGCAACGCGCCGAACATTCTGGACAAGTCGTACACGATCACCGCGGAAGTTGAGGTTCCACAGAGTGGCGGCGAAGGAGTGATCGTCACCGAGGGGGGCCGCTGGGGCGGGTTCGGACTCTACCTGCTCAAAGGCAAGCCGGTGTTCAACTACAACGGCCTGATGCTCGTCCAATTCCGTTGGGAAGGTGCTGATGCACTCGCGCCCGGCAAGCACACGATCGTCTTCGACTTCACCTATGACGGTCCCGGCATCGCTAAAGGCGGCACCGGCGTGCTGAAGGTGGACGGTCAGGAAGTCGCCACAAAGAAGATTGAGCATACGATCCCGTTCTTGCTTCCGGCCGACGAGACCTTCGACGTCGGCGTGGACACCCGCACGCCGGTGAACGATAAGGACTACCAGGTCCCCTTCGCCTTCACCGGCACGATCGACAAATTGACTTTCAAGCTCGGGCGAGAGCAGCTCGCCGCGGGGGATAAGAGGGCCGTTGGAGAGGCTGTCTCCAGAGCGCACGATTAAGCCCGCTTGCGAACGCCGCGGAGGATCGGCACCACAGGCGGCTGCCGCGGGAAGAGCCAGGGTCAGCGAAACCGTCGTGATCGGGCCGCATTCATCGATCTGTGACTGGACGTACGACCGATGCCAAACGAGCCGATGAAGCAAACGGATGAACTCTCGACGAAGCCGACGGGAGCGACGACCCTGCCTCACGGTTTAACCAAGACCCAGATCGTGGTGGCTTTGGCAATTGCGGGCGTTTCCGACGTCCTTGGCGCCTTCGTGACCCTGTTGCCGGCGGTCGGTTGGGGAGTGGACATCGCGACGGCCGTTCTGTTGTTTTTGGTACTGGGCTGGAACTGGTTGCTGCTGCCGGGGCTCGTGATGGAAGCGATTCCCGGAATTGGCGTGTTCCCGTTTTGGTGCGTGGTCGTGGTCGCGATTGCCATTTGGGGCACGCCGCGGCCCAAGTTGAAGAGTTTGCGGAATAGAGAGCAAGAAAATCCGCCGTGACGACACAGGACACAAAACGGCAATGAGTGAGGTTTCATCGTGGGGTCGATGGTAGTCGGCGGGATTGTTTTCGCGTGCACCTTCGGCGGCGCGCTCCTCGGCATGCTCTTGCGCGCGGCGCTTCCGGCGCATCACTTGAGCAGTGATTCAAAAGACGTGGTGAAGCTGGGAACGGGCCTGATCGCGACGCTGTCGGCACTGGTTCTGGGCCTGTTGATTGCATCGGCCAAAAGCTCATTCGACGCACAGCGGACTGGATTCCAGCAGCTGTCCGCGAATCTTGTCATGCTCGATCGCGCCTTGGCCCGCTACGGCCCCGAAACGAAAGACTCGCGCGAGGGGCTTCACCGCCTGGTCGCCTCGACGATCGACCGACTCTGGCCTTCGGACGCCTCGCAGGCCTCCGGATTGGATGCTCAACCGCTAACGGCGAGCGGCGCAATGCTGATTGATCAGATCCAAAAACTCTCGCCGAAGAACGAGGGACAGCGTTGGGCCCAGTCCCAAGCACTCCAAATTGGCACCGACCTGGCAAGAACACGGTGGCTCCTGGTCGAACAAAGCGAGAGCGCCATCCCGACACCGTTTCTCGTCGTGGTCGTCTTTTGGCTGTCTGTGCTCTTTACGAGTTTCGGCCTGTTCTCGCCCATGAATGCCACGGTGATCGCAACCCTTTTGGTCTGTGCGCTGTCGGTGGCCGGCGCCATGTTCCTGATCGTGGACCTGGACCAACCTTTCGACGGGCTGATCCAGCTCTCGAGCACGCCTCTTCGCAACGCTCTTTCGCAGATTGGGCACTAGGCACGTCTCGACCGATGCCGAGCCCACGCTTTACTCACTCGGCAGATGCAGATGCGCCTTCACCAAATTGATGTGTTGGCGCAGCGTGTAATGCAAATGGGCGAATCCGGTCGGCAGGCGGAGGTGGTTGGCACGCGTTTCAAGACGATTCAAACGCTCGAGCAGGTCATCGGGAATCTTTCCGCCCTGTGACTCCAGTTCGAGCTCGATGAACTTCAACTCGCCATAAAGCCGGAAGATCCTGCGGCGCATGGTCCAGTCGTAGAGAGCCGGCAAGAGCCGCAGCAGAGGGTAAGCGACGCC
The DNA here is from genome assembly GCA_964459965.1 of uncultured Planctomycetaceae bacterium. GTDB lineage: Bacteria > Planctomycetota > Planctomycetia > Planctomycetales > Planctomycetaceae > DASPSM01. Next base: position 3,798 of record CAYWOV010000222.1, read on the forward strand.
GACCACGGGGATCATCAGGACCAACACGCGCCCGGCGAGCACAGCCAGCCAGAACGGCAGATACCGTTGCAGGAATGGGCGGCCCGCTTTGTAGAACTGCCGGGCCTCGGACGAGAGCGGCACGTCGAATTGTTCCGCTGCCGGAAACTGGCCCGATTTGTTGAAGACCCCCGCCCCTGAGTGGACCTCGGCCGCCGCGTCGAGCAGCAGAGTCTGGATCGCCGGATGCAAATCGCGGCGCACGACCAGGCTCGATTTTGGCGCAAGCAGCGTGACGTCGTTGGGCGGTCGATCCGTGGCGAGGCTGCCAACGCCGGCCGGCAGCGTGAGCGTGTTCAGGTAGGGATAGAGCGCAACGTACGCATTTGCGCGAGGAAAACTCGCAAGCTCGACGTGCGGATCCGCGAGCAGTCGATGCACGACGGGCGCGTCCCACGCGGCGACCATGATGGCCGCACCGATCTTGGCTGCCGCCAGTTGTTCGCCCGTTTCGGCAAGCGAGAGTGGCAACAACTCGGCTTCTCCCGGTCCGATCCCATTACGCGACAAGAGTTCAAGAGCAATCGCACGCGAGCCGCTGCCTTCCGGACCAATCGACACCTTGCGACCGCGGAGTCCCTCCAGATGCAGGCCGGGGGCGGTGCCCTGATAGAACAGCCACATCGGTTCGTAAGACACCGTGCCCAACGACACCAGCGCGGGCGACTGGCGCTCGGTGGTCAGCCCATTCTGCACGAATCCCACGCTGACATCAGACCGTGGGTCATTAAGACGTTTGAGATTCTCCACCGCCCCCGCAGACTGGACCAATTGCAGTTGCACGTGCGATCGCGCGAGGATCGCCTGATAGCGGCGTCCCAACTCGTCGTAGGCTCCGCCGGAGGCCCCAGTGCTCATCAAGACCACCCGCGGAGGAATTGGCCCCAGGTAGGCGATGGTGGCGACAAGTGCACCGAGAATGAGCACGGCCGCGGCAAGATAAAACCAGCGCGCGGTGTGATGCGGCACTTGTTTGGGGGGTTGGCTCGCCATATCTAACCGTTGTCACCACGGTCCCGACAGAGGTCACGTCCGATCAATTGCCGAGGCAAGCTCCGAAGTCTGGATCACGCCGCGTTCTCCGCGGACGGCGAAACTCATTGAGGGCGTGGTGTGTGCCGCATTCCATTCGCCGTTACGGTGCACGGCAATCCAGCCATAATTTCGACCCCGCCCGACGGCCTCGTCGTAACAGCGGCGGGCGGCGGCTTCCAGGGACATGCCGTCCCGGCAGCGAGTCTCCAGCCGAGCTGCCAACGCATCGTCGACGATCTCCTCTCCAATTCCCGTGGCGCTGACGGCGACCACAGACGAGGCGTAATTGCCGGCGACGGTTGCGCAATCGGACACGCGGCCGGGAAGAGCGGACTCGCGACCTCCGGTGCTTGTGCCCGCGGCGAGCGCGCCGTTGCTTCCGCGTACGACGCAGCCGACGGTGTCGGAACTGTGCCGGGACATGTGCTGTTGCCAATCGGCGAGTTGAGCGGGGGTCACCAGATTTTCTGCCGGCAGCTTCAAATCGCGGGCGAGCGTCTGCACGACCGGATGGCTGACGACGCGGAAAGCTTGACCCTGCAGCCACTGGGCGATGACCGACGGGTGCATGACTTCCAGGGCGTTGATGACTCCCGAAAACGATTGACGAGTGCCATCCATTAATCCGGCCGAGACGCGCACCTGGCCGTCCGCTTGAATCGCACCGCCCAACCCGGCGTTGAACTGCGGATCGGCCTCCATCGCGCGCAAGGCGCTTACCACCGCATCGAGCACGCCGCTCCGATTCAGTTCGTCGCACGACGCTTGGGTAATCGCCTCAAGTGCCAGCACGGCCGATCGCAGTTTGACGATATCCGTTGGTCGCGATGAGGCTCCGCCGTGCACGATCAGCAAACGACCCTCAGAGTGTCCTGAGTAAAAACTCATAACGCGTAAGAACCACCTGCCCGGGTCGGC
>CAYWOV010000223.1:0-5786 GCA_964459965.1 uncultured Planctomycetaceae bacterium
GCTTGAACTGCTCGCAGACGTGGTCGACGATCCGCTGCGTCCAGTCGAGACCGCCCAACATCACGTCGCCGTCCGTCGCCAGGACGCGGAAATTTGTCGGCGTATAGCGAACGACCGTCACGTCGAACGTTCCGCCTCCCAGGTCATAGACCAGAATCGTCTTCTCCTTAGTCTTCAGGTCGCTGCGGCCGAGTTCGCCTTTGATCCAGGCGTAGGCCAGAGTGGCGGCCGTCGGCTCGTTCAAGATGTCGACCACATTAAGACCGGCGATCTTGCCCGCATCCTGGGTCGCCTTGCGGCGGATGTCGTTGAAGTAATACGGGACTGTGATGACGGCGTTCGCGATGGTCCCGATCCGCTTCTCGCAGTCCTGTTTCAGCTTCTTCATGATCAGGGCGGAGATGAATTCGGGAGTCAGCCGCTTGTTCTGGTAGACAATGTAAAAATCCTTGTTGCCCATCTGCCGCTTGATGGCCTCGACGATGTGCGACGGATCTTCGATCGAGATTCGCTCGAATGACGGTCCGACCAGCACGTGCCCATCCTCGCCCAAGAGGACGACGGAGGGGGTAATCGGCTTATCGTCGGCATTATGGATCGTGACCGGCTTTCCCTCGGCGTTGACCTGCGCCAGGGCCGAGTAGGTCGTGCCGAGGTCGATACCGATCGTGTTTCCTTCAAGAAATGGCATGAGTCTGCTTTCAGAGAGTCCGGAACTGACAGATCACGCTAATTTTGACAGTCGGCCCGAGGGGAATCAAGCGCCTCTTTCCGGTGTGCCCGGTCGGGCTGCCACCGTCCAACGACCCTCATCGCCGGCCGGCATTGGTGGCAGGTTTTGTGGCCCCTCGTCACGGCTGACCAACCACCCACGCCCCTTAAGGTTGTTTTCGCGTCGCTTGCGCGAATTCATCCTTGCTTGCGGTCCGGCCAGTCGCCATGATCGGAACGCAACTTTTCAAGACGAGCCCGCCTGAGTCAAAGGGGTCCACGATGCGCGACAGCGTCCGCCTGCGGCTGTGCATCATGATGTTTTTGCAGTACGCCGTCTGGGGCGCGTGGGGCGTCTCCATCGGCGGTTACATGTACGAGACGCTGCACTTCGACGGCGCACAAGTCGGGTGGATGTTCTCAACGACCGCTATCGCCGCGATGATTTCCCCGCTCTTCGTCGGCTTTATCGCCGACCGTTTCTTCGCCACGGAAAAGCTCCTGGCCGCACTGCACCTGATCGGGGCGATTCTGTTATTGATCGCCGCGTTGACCACAGACTTCACCAAGCTGTTCACCATCATGCAGGCCTATGCGCTCTGCTATATGCCCACTTTGGCGTTAACGAACTCCATCAGCTTCGCCAACATTGCCGACTCCAAAAAGGATTTCCCGGGCATTCGCGTCTGGGGCACTTGGGGCTGGATCATTGCCGGCTGGAACATCGGCTTCTTGGTGGGGGGCAAGTCGAACGGCCAATTTTTCGTCGCAGCCGGCCTTTCGGCCCTGTTGGCGGCCTTCTGTCTGTACTTGCCCCACACTCCGCCCAAAGCCAAGACCGCACCCTCACCGTCGAGCGCAACCACAGGTCAAAGTGTCTTTCGCTTGCTGGCCGACCCCACTTTCCTTGTGTTTGTCGTTTGCTCGTTTTTGATCTGCATTCCCCTCTCGTTTTATTACAGCCAGGCTAACGGCTTTCTGGAACAACTTGAGGCCCCCTACCCGACGGCGTTACAGACAATCGGCCAGCTTTCGGAAGTTGGCTTCATGGCGGCCATGCCCTTCTTCATCGTCAGATTGGGCGTGAAGCGGATGCTCACCGTGGGAATGCTCGCCTGGGTGATGCGCTACATGGCTTTTGCCACATTGGCCCTCTCGGCCGTGATTTTCGGCCTCTTTTTGCACGGCGTGTGTTACGACTTCTACTTTGTCGCCAGTTACATCTATGTCGACACGCGGGTCGATGAGCGGCAGCGGGCCAGCGCCCAAAGCTTTATTGCGTTCATCATGCTGGGCGTCGGGATGTTCGTCGGATCGATCGCCTCCGGCGTGACCGTCGACTACTATCCGCCGCTCATTCAGGTGCAAGCCGAGATCACGGGCAAATCACAAACCACTCAGGTCAAGCTTCCCCTGCCCGAGTGGGACGCCGCGGGGAATTCGCAATTCGCCAAAGCCCTGCATTTAAAGGCTGATTCGGTCGTCGTCCCCTCGATGATCCCGGCAGACTACACCGAAATCGACAAGTCGCAGGGAACTGAGACACATTACAACCACGATTCGCTCGCCGAAGGCGTCGTGCGAGCTGACCGCAACGGCGATGGCAAGGTGGATCGCACGGAATGGGTGATCGCCCGCCGTCGCCAATGGCCATTCATCTGGCTCTGGCCGGCGGCCGGGGCTCTCGTGACGTGTGTCATCTTCGTCATCGGATTCCGCGACCGCGTCACGACTGCCGGCGAGGAAAACGTCGGATTCCAAGCGATCCCCGAAGACGCCGAACCGTGAGACGTGTAAAGCAGCCGCCACGAAAAACGGCACCGGCGATCAGCTGACCTGCTTGACTGCCAAGCTTCGGCCGTTGTTGCCGCCTAGGGCGCGAGCCGGACCGGAACCATTCCGCGCACGACGATCAGGTCGTTGCGCAATTCGGGCCGATAGCTTCGAGGGCCGACAATTCCCATCGAGCGACCGACGTAGGCGTCCAGATTGATGCCGCGGTCCGGATACAGGTAAGCCAGGATTCGCCCGTTGGGAGCCAACAGGACGTGCCTCGGTCCTCCTGGAATTGGCGTCGCGGCTTGCTGAACGATTCCCGCGCCATCCAATCCGCCGGCGGCCTGCGGCCGGATCTGCCGCGGCGGTGCCATGGGCGGAATCATCGGAGCAACCGGCACCTGGCTGACGGGCGCTGGGCTGACCGGCGGCGAAGAGGGCATTGTGGGTGTTGATGAAGGCTGGGAGAAAGTAATTGCTGGCTGCGGTCCCATCGGCGCGACATTCGGATTATTCGGCGTTTGCGGTCCGTTGGGAGCCGGCGGTTGCGCGACGGTTGACGGCGACGGCCTGCTCTGCGTTTCGAAAGGGTCGCTCGACGGTTGTGATGGTTGAGGTTGTGATGGTTGTTGCGTCAGCGGCGCTGCCGTCGTCGGTTGCATCGGCAATTCGTGATTCGGGTAACTGTCTTGGGGCGCGACGGGCGACGTCGATACCGGCGGCGTGGAAATGGGCGGCGGCGAAACGGGAGGTGCCGAAAGGGGCGCGGTCGAAACGGGCGACGATTCTGGTTGAATCTCGCGGTTCGGGCTGGCCAGCGGAGGAGGCTCCGTCGGAAGCGGTACGGGATTCTCCAACACCGGACCAACAGCACGCCGCTCGACTTGTGGAGTGATCGATGGTCGCGGCTGGGCATTGAACTCGGGGACGTTCGGCGCGGGCTGCTCAGTCGGAACGTTGGTCGTCGGGAGCGGAATCGTCGGACCCGCGAAGTTGTTGGGCGAACCGTTTGCCGATGGCTCGTTCGACGGCGGATACTGCGCCGCGGCCATAATCGGTGGACGTGCATATTGCGGGTCGGCTGAATTCTGTATCGCTGCCAGCTCCGCATCCTTGCGGGCGGTGCTCGACACCAGGCGGAAGTAGTCGTCGTATTCGCCTTTGACCTGCTTGTAGTGATCGATTGACGCAAATCGCAGGTCGAGCTGGCCGCGCATGGCCACCGACAGCGATTGTTGGCTCAGCTCCCGATAGGCCTGCTCGATTTGTGCCAGGTTCCACGTGGCCGGCTGCCGCTGAATCATGTCTCGGAACTGGAAATCAATCTGTTCGAGACGACTGTGCGGCTCGACGGGCGGGATTGTCGTCGCGGCTGCAGTTCCAGTTGGTGTCGGCGGACTCGACTGTGTCGGCAGTTGACGCTTGATTGTCGTTGGCTTCGACGAGGAAATCAGTTTCGGTGCCGGCGTTCCGGCAACCGCTTGCGATCCTCGGGAAGGCGCGGTTTTACGGACCGCTGGGGCTGAGGCGAAGGGATCGGAATCCGCTTGTTCGTTTGTCGGCTGGTTCCGGATCTGCTGATCGCGGATCTGCCGGTCCTGGAGCTGTTGGTCGACCGGAGTCAGGTTCAAGCCTTCGATCCAGCGAAACTCTCCTTTGGGCGACCGGATCTTGAGCATCAAAACCTGAGCGCTCCGATGATTAACTGTCGCCTCTCCGAAAATTTCGACCCGCTCGCCGGACGACAGCTGGCGCTGATAAACCGAATCGATTGTCGGATCGATCGCGCTCCCAATGCGAACAGGCGTTTGCCCTTCGGCGAGTGATTTAATCGTGCCAATATTTCCTTCGCGGAGCACGTCGTCGCTGGCGATGAGGCTAAAGCTGCCCGGAGGCGGATCGATCATGAACCATCCGCCCGGATCGTGCCGTCGTACGGTCACGTGGTCTCCCCGTTTGAGTTTGCCCGTGGGATAAAAGCTCCTTCCGGGGCCGCACCGGTAGAACGCCTCGTCGGACTCGACCACGGCCTCGTAAGGAGGCTCCTTGGTCGCCGCAAACGCTCCCTGCGATAGGACGATCGCCCACGCGGCAATGATCATGCTCGGCACGGCGCCGGAACGTGGCATCGAACGGTCTCCTGACCGGCAAACCGATCCTGTCGCAGCATGGCGACGCAGATCGAATTGATCGTATTGGGTTACGCGACGGCGAATTGTCGCCGGTGATGGGACGGAAAAATCGAGGGAATGTCTGAGGCGAGAGTGAAGTTGAAACGCCTAAGTAGCAGAACTTGCCGATCGCCTCAAGACGGAATCAGGCCGCAATGAACGCACTTTTTTCGTCCGGAAGCCAGTTGTTTGGTCTCCGATTTTGAACCAAATGCTCGGCTTTCCGCGAAACGGCACCATTCTTGCCGGGGACTTTTTTGGCTTTTTTGGGGCATAAAAAAAGGGGGACTTTTTTGGGGTCGACGCAAAAAAAGTCGGTCCCGCCCCATGGCAGACCCCAAAAAGTCCAATCCGCCCGCATGGCGGGGAAAAAAGTATTCGTCAACAACAATTTCCTCGCCCGCCGCCCAAATTGTTCATACTCCTCTTCGTGATTTGAATTGACCCTGATAAAATTCAGGGAAGTGAAGAGTTCTGGGGGCAGAGTTCTAAGGACGGTGGGCAGCCAGAGAACTCTTCCTAGCGTATTTTGCCGTGCCGGCCTGATTTGCCGCGCGAGGGGCGAACGACGAGAACCGCCATTCCCGTGACGGCGGCGTCTACGAATCGCCTAGTAGCTCCCGTCAGTGCCTGCCTTGCCGGAGGCGCCCGAATTCAGGGCTCAAAGGTCCGCAGAGCCTTGGGGAAAACCGTCGCAACCTTCGCATGCGAGGTGGATTTCCCTAGCCTCTGACTTCGCCTTTAGCCGGCGTGCCGATGATTTGGCTCTTGAGGTCATTGATGTCGAAAGGTCTTTGAAAAAACTCATCGGCGCTGAGCCTCTGCTTGTCGAGTAAGTAGGCCGTCGGCAAGTGGTAGCCGAGGTACAGCCCCGATCGGACCGGGTCCATTTGAGGGTCCCCCTGCCGCAGGCGGCGCACGGCCTCGGGATAGTCGAACGTCGACCCCTTGCCGACGTAGTCGGCGTAACCTTCGTCCTTCCAGACCCGCCATGCTCAAAAAACTCCTCACCGCTGCGTTCTGTGCGTCGGTTTGCGTCCTCTTCTCGACGGCAGCAAACGCGTTCGCTCAAGCCGCGCGGAGCGAGGCCTGGTTGGAGGACTTTGAGCAACTCAAGCGCGAGATGGC
>CAYWOV010000224.1:0-5771 GCA_964459965.1 uncultured Planctomycetaceae bacterium
TCGAAGTCGCTGGCGAGCCAGAAGACGTTGAACAGGCCGATCAGCCGTGCCGCGTCGTCGCGATGACCCACGAACCGCACAAGGTGATCGCAAGACATGTGCCGGGCCAGATCGACGAGATTGGCGCGCTCGGGTCCGTCGCCGATTACCATCAAGTACACCCGATCGCGCAATTGCTTGAGCAATTGCATGGCCCAGACGATGTCCTTCACCCTCTTTTGAGGCGCCAAGCGACCGGCAAAACCGACGACATGCGATCCCGCGGGAATGTCAAACTCGGCCAGCGCCTGATCGCGGTTGACGATCGGCTCCGGAATCTCGACGGCGTTCGGAATCACGGCCAGTTTGTCGTCGGGAACGCCGAGCGAACGGTAGAACTCGGCCACGCTTTGCGAGTTGCCGATGAGTCGCGTCGTGCGGGCGATTTGCCGGCGATCGAGCCACAGCTGCCAGGGGCTTTTCCACGAATCGACGCAGCGCTCTGAGACCAGCACCTTTGGGCCGCGCCCCGTTCCCGCAATCAGCCGCGCATACGAGTTGGCGGCGAAGATCCACGAGTGCAGGATGTTGGGCTTCTCGGTCTCGACGAGCGTCCGCAAGCGCCACAAGGCCACGGGATCGAATTTCATCCGCTTGCCCAGGTCGGTCAGCCGCACCCCCGCGTCGCGAATCATTGCCGCGTACGGTCCTCCGCGAGTGAGCGTGACAGCGTGCACGTCGAATTCGTTTCTGGGCAGCCGCGTCGCCAAAAGCGAAAACTGCTTCTCGGCCCCGGAATGGTCGAGAGTGGGAATCAGAAGGATGACTTTGATCATGACCGGCGCACGGACGTCATTGCTGCGCAACCTCCCGCGCCCCCATGAGTTTCATCCAGTCGGCGGCGCCGAGCTGGCCCTTCTCATGCTCCGCGTGCTGGCTGCCGTATCGTACGACGCCCAGCACGGGGACGTTGGCCCGACGGGCGATTTCGGCCGCATTCTCGCCTGTTCGGGGTGCCCTTTCGAGCGGTTCCGTATCGTTGAGGATGACGCCGGCAACCTGCAATCCTCGCTGGCGGGCCGCCTCCACCGTCAATAACGTGTGATTAATCGTTCCCAGCCCGGCCCGGGCGACGACGAGCAGCGGATACCCGAGCGCGCCGGCGAGGTCGGCAATCGTCTTGTCCTCGGTTAGCGGACACAACAGGCCGCCGACGCCTTCCACCAGCAAGACGTCGACGCGCCCTTGCCACCAAACCGCGCCCTCGCGCATACCGGCGAAATCGAGCGGGACTCGTTCCAGCCGGGCGGCCATGGGCGGAGCGAGCGGCGCCCTTAACCTCTGCGGACAAACCCGCATCGGATCGAAATCGCCGCCGATTGCCTCGACCAGCGTTTTGACGTCCGCCCAATAAACGCTCCCTTCGGGCGATATTTCGGCCCCCGTGCAGACGGGTTTATAAGCGCCGACGCGCACATCATCCTGTGTCAAACAGCGTGCGACGAGCGCAGTCAAGTAGGTCTTGCCGACTCCCGTGTCGGTCGCCGTCACAAACAGGCCCTTGGTCAATCGTGTGTTGTCAGTCATTGGGATCTTGAACCAACCTTCTGATCGTTACGGGGTCCCCCGACCAGGCTGCGAGGATTTCACCGGCGTGTCCCTGGCAAACAGCGATTTCGAGGCGACCGGAGCTGCCAAACAGAGCCAGCAGTTCGCCCGGCGATTTCTCGCCGTAGAACTGCGAGATGCCTTTAATTTGTTGCGTGCCCAAGTCGACGACAAGCCGTCCGCGGCCTGTTTCAGGAAACATCGACGCATCGATGTTCGTGATCAGATTGCCAAAGGAATCGGTTCGCACAATTCGACCTCGGATCTCGTCGCCGGCAATGACCGGGCGATCCGCGGGCAGCGCGACCAGCGGTGTCGTGAGCGGCGGTCCGAATTCTGAGAGATCGACGCCGCGGCTCCAATGCGCGGCCACCGGACCGAAAATGTCGCGGCCGTGAAAAGTGTGCGAGACGTCGGCACGCCAGAAGCGGCGCTCGGCTAGTTGCACGGCGTGGCGCACCGGAAGATTCTGTAAGACGCCCGTGAGGACGCCGTTATCAGGAGCGACGAACCGCGGACCGATTTCGTCGCCCGGTCCGCTCGTTTCGACGGCCACCGCACGTCGGTCGCTGCCGACACCCGGGTCGACCACGACGAGATGAATCGTCCCAGGCGGAAAGACGCCGACGGCGTCGGCCAGGATGGCGGACGCCGCCGCGCAATCCTGCCGAAAGACCTGGTGCGTCACGTCGACCAGCGTGGTCTCCGGTGCAATGGAGAGCATGACACCCTTCATCTGCGCGACGTAGCTGTCGGACAGGCCGAAATCGGTTGTGAGCGTGATAATGGGCATGCGCCAAGAAACAGGAAACGGGGGTCAGGGAGCAGGGGCCAGGGAGGAGCGTAAAGATGGATGACGGGACTCTTCGTCGACGATCGCGTCGAGCAAGCCGTCCCACGTGTATTCGGTGGCTTCGGAGGCGATTGTGAGACCGAGTTGTTTTGCACGCGCTGTGGTCACAGGGCTGATACTTGCCAGCCGAGTCCGCCGCCCGAGTTGATTGCGTGCTGCCTCGGTGCACAGTGTCTGCAGACTCTCCGCGATGGACGGGCTTCCCAGCGCGATCCAATCGAGTTCGCCCCGCTCAAGGCGGCCAAGTTCAACCGGAGCGAGCGCGGGCAGGTCGACGTTTCGGTAGACGACGACCGTTTCGACCGTTGCCCCGGCCTTTGTCAATTCGAGCGGCAGAAGGTCGCGGCCGCGGTCGGCCCTTGCCCAGAGAACGCGCTTGCCCGAGATGTGCGGTCGCAACTCGTCCGCAAGGGACTCGGCGCGATACGCAGGCGGCATCAAATCGGGACGAAGGCCGAATTGACGCAACGATTGGCCTGTCGCAGGCCCGATCGCTGCAATTCGCAAATTTCCGAGCTTCCGGGCATCGCTCCCCGTGTCCCACAGCCGGCCTAAGAGCGACGCGACTCCGTTAACGCTGGTGAAGATCAACCAATCGAAATCGTGCAGGCGCGTAAGGGCCGCGTCGACCGGCCGCCAATCGTCCGGCGGCAGGATCTGGATCGTCGGCAACAAAACGGGTTCGCCCCCAAGTTCCAACACGCCTTCGATGGCGGATCCCGCTTGCGCGACCGGTCGAGTGATGCCGATGCGGCGACCAAAGAGGGGTCGCTTCTCGAACCAGGCGATCGCGTCTCGGCGAGCCACGCATTCACCGACAACGATGATCGAAGGTGGTTGAAGCTCCGCGGCGCGCACTGCAGAGGCGAGCTGGCCCAGAGGTGCCGCAACGGTTTGTTGCGAAGGATTTGTGGCCGAGCCGACGACGCACGACGGGGTCGTTGCGGGTTTGCCGCCGCGGACAAGCGCGTCGACCAGCGATTCGAGCCGATGAAGTCCCATGTAGAACACGAGAGTTCCGGGAAACTGAGCGATAGTCGAATAATCGAGTGCCGGATGCTCTTTGCCCGGGTCTTCGTGACCCGTGACAAAAGCGACTGCCGAGGCGTAGTCGCGGTGCGTGAAGGATAGGCCCGCATACTCACCGGCCGCGACGGCCGCCGTCACTCCGGGCACGACCTCGAAGTCAATTCCGGCCGCGGCCAACACGGCCGCCTCTTCACTGCCGCGGCCGAAGATGAACGGGTCACCCCCTTTGAGTCGCACGACGGTCTTGCCGGCTTGGGCCGCCTCGATTAATCGCCGATTGATCTCTTCCTGCCCGCCGATCTTGCCAACTTCGGATTTGATGCGGCTCGTACGTTCGGCCTCTGCGGATGTGAGTCGCAAGAGCAGAGGATTCACCAGTCCGTCGTATAGCACGACGTCGGCCGCTTGGAGGCAACGCAATCCCTTGACCGTAATCAGCCCGGGATCTCCGGGGCCGGCGCCGACGAGGTAGACTTTGCCGTTGGACGTCATAGATTCGGCCGGCTTCAAAGCTGGGCCACGTGTGCTTCGATCCACGAGATGAGGTGCCGGGCGACCTCAGGTTTGGTCCCCGAAAAATTCGTCACGACTCGACCGGAGCCATCCAGGACTTCCACGTTGTTATTCTCGGCACCGATGGCCGCCGGGCCGTTGAGGACGATCCAGTCGCAGTTTTTCGCACGCAACTTTTGCAACGCGTTTTCCCTCGCATTCGTCGCTTCGAGTGCAAAGCCCAGCACCCAACGGTGTTCTTTGCGCCGGCCCAGTTCCGCCAGCACGTCGTCAGTCTCGATCATTTCGAGGGTGATTGGTCCGCCTGTCTTTGAGATCTTTCCCGTCACACGATTGAGCGGCTTGTAGTCGCAGACGGCCGCTGCGGCAATCACGCCGTCGCAGTGGGAGAAATGGCTGATACAGGCGTCGCGCATTTCGGCTGTCGTGTTCACCCGAATGCATTCACAGTTTGGCGGTGCACTCAAGTGGACCGGGCCGCTCACCAGCAACACCTCGTGCCCCGCATCGCGAGCCGCCTCGGCCAGCGCGTAGCCCATGCGGCCGCTACTGTCGTTGGACAGATATCGGACGTCGTCGAGATATTCGCGCGTGGGACCGGCGGTGACGAGGATTCGCATCGCGGCGCGTCATCCCAAAAGATTGGAGATTGCCGAGAGGATTTCGGCCGGCTCAGCCATCCGGCCGGGGCCGACCTGTCCGCAACTCAACCAGCCGCTCCCTGGCTCGACAATGTGCATCCGATCTTCGCGAACGCGTGCAAGATTTCGTTGGACCGACGGCTTGTTCCACATCTCGGTGTTCATCGACGGAGCCAGCAAGACGGGTGCCGTGACGGTCAGGATCAAAGTCGACAACAGGTCGTCGGCAAACCCGTTAGCGATGCGGGCCAGAAAATCTGCCGTCGCCGGCGCGACGACGAAAATTTCGCAGCGCCGCGCGAGACCGATATGCTCCCCCTGAAAATGCTCCGACGGAGCGAATCCGGACGTGTGGACCGGCCGGCCCGTCAGAGCTTCAAACGTCGTCTTGCCGATGAACCGCCGGGCCGCGCGCGTCATCACCACCGAGACCGCCGCGCCGCCCTGCACCAGTTTGCTCGCCAGGTCGGCCGACTTGTAGGCGGCAATTCCGCCGCTGACACCCAACAGGATTTCACGGCCTTTGAGCGAGCGACCCTCCGAAGCGCGGCCCATGGGCGAATCGGCTGTCATAGATCATCGAGCGTCGGGCCGGCGTCTCCCAGCGAGCCGACATCGGGACTCTGGTCCGAGGCGACGGCGAGGTTACCGGACGTGTCGAGGTAGATCTTGTCCTGCATGATCTCGGCGACGACGATTTCCATCGGATTCTTCGTCGGCAGCTCGACGAGCGGCCGGGCACCGCGGTTGAGCGCGACGAGCCGCTTCTGAATCAGCGACGACAGTTTGAATCGCCCGCCCACCTTGTTGACGATCTGCTCTTCTTTGAATTCATCCAACATTCAGTTCGTTCTCCCGTGCGATGAGAATGTGTGCGATTTCGTGAACGGCCCGGTCGAGGTCGTCGTTGATGACGCGGTGGCGATAAAAATCGGCCTCCGCCAGCTCTTTCCGGGCAATCGTCAAGCGGCGCTGGAGCGCCTCTTCGGTCTCCGTGCCGCGTCGTCGCAATCGTTGTTCGTAGTCCTGGTCGTTGGCCGCCGTCAAAAAGATGGTGACGGTCTCAGGATAGGCCCGGGCCACGTTCCGTGCCCCCTCGACGTCAATCTCCAGCAAAGCCCAGCCGCCAGCCTTCTCTGCCCGTTCCA
>CAYWOV010000225.1:0-5766 GCA_964459965.1 uncultured Planctomycetaceae bacterium
CCGCCCCTTACCTAGTCATCCGACCATTTCCCTGTCGGCCAGGACCGATCCCGGCTCGGCAGTCGAGTTTGTTTTATCGCTTCGAGTCAATAAACGCAAAGGCGCGGCCCCAAAAGACAACGAGAGTCACTTGATCGGCGATCGGGTCGTCTCCCGGGTTTCGGAAGCGGCTTCTCCGAGGGTCAAGACTTCTTTAATCGAGAGTGAAAGAGAAGGTCGCGCCCTGGTTGGGTTTCGCCTCGGCCCAGATCCGGCCTCCGTGACGCTGGACGATGCGCTGCACGATGGCCAGGCCCACACCGGTCCCCTCGTACTCGGCCGCGGTGTGCAATCGCTGAAAGACGCCGAAGAGCTGGCCGATATGCTTCATGTCGAAGCCGGCGCCGTTGTCTTTGACGAAATAGACCAGCTCGGGTCCGGCGTCGTCCGGCGCGGACGGCTGTCCGTCGGCCGCCAATCTCGGTTGCGTGCGGGAGCCAATCTCGATCCGCGCGATCTCCTGTTTGCGCGTGTATTTGAGCGCATTGGAAAGCAAGTTCGTCCAAACTTGCTTGAGCAAGACCGCATCCCCACGGCAGGCGGGCAAGTCACCGATGACGATCTCCACCTTTCGGCCATGGCGTTCTCTCGCCATCTCATCGAGGCACCAATGCACGATCTTGCCCGGGTCGAGGGTCACCTTGGTGAGCGCTTGGCGGCCGAGGTGGGCGAAGGCGAGCAGGTCGTCCACCAGCAGTCCTACTTGTCGCGTGCTGTCGCGCACCTTTTGCAAGAGGGCTTTTCCTTCAGGGGCCAAGGGAGCGCTGTAGTCGTCGAGCACAATGCGGGCGAAGCCGTCGATCGCCCGCAGGGGCGTTCGTAGATCGTGCGAAACGGAGTAGGAAAAGGAATCGAGATCCTTGTTCGCGGCCTGGAGCTCTGCCGTGCGCTCCAGCACGCGTTGTTCCAACTCCTCGTTCAGTTTGCGGATTTCCTGATTCGATTGGTTGAGCGTCTCGATCCGCGACGTTTCCACGACCGTCGCCAAATCCCGCGCGACCTGGCCGAGCGCTTCAATTTCCTTGTCGGTTTGAGTGAGCGTTGCAATCCGCGACGACTCCACGGACGTCGCCAAATCCCGCGCTTGTTGGCTGAGTGCTTCGATTTCCTGATTCGATTGATTGAGCGTCTCGATCCGCGAGGTCTCGACCACCGTCGCCAAATCGCGCGCTTCTTGGCCGAGCGCCTGGATTTCCTTATCCGATTGGTTGAGCGTCTCGATCCGCGACGTTTCTACGACGGTCGCCAATTCCCGCGCTTCCTGTCCGAGCGCCTCGATTTCCTTATAGGACTGGTTCAGCGTCTCGATTCGCAACGACTCCACGGAAGTCGCCAAATCCCGCGCTTGTTGACCGAGCGATTCGATTTCCTTATCGGATTGATTCAGCGTCTCGATCCGCGACGATTCCACCAAAGTCGCCAACTCGCGCGCTTCTTGGCCGAGCGCTTCGATTTCCTTATCCGATTGGTTGAGCGTCCAGAGTCGCGATGTTTCCACCGAGCTCGCCAGCTCTCGCGCTCGCTGGCCGAGCGCTTCGATTTCCTTATCCGATTGATTGAGGGTCCAGAGTCGCGAGGATTCGACCGAAGTCGCCAATTCCTTCGCTCGCTGCCCAAGGGCTTCGATTTTCTTGTCCGATGTCTTGAGCGTGTGGATTCGCGACTTTTCGACGGAAAGAGCGAGCTCCCGCGCTTGTTTACACAGCGCTTCGATTTTCTCGTCGGATTGGTGCAGTGTTTGGATTCGCGACTTTTCCACGGTCGTCGCCAGGTCGCGCGCCTGTTGTGCCAACGCCTCAAGTTTCTTAGCCGTTTGCTCGACCGTCTGGACTCGCGAGGTTTCCACGGACGTCGCCAGGTCTCGGGCTTGTTGCCCGAGCGCTTCGATCTCCTGTTGCATTTGCCGCAGACGGCTTGAATCGGTGCTTTCCATCGGTTTTCTCTCCTTGTGGACGGAAGCCGTCCTGCGCCAAAAAAAAGCCGACGTGGCAGAACACCCTTGGGTCTTCGACCACGTCGGCTTACTTGTCATCGAGCCTCCCGGCCTGGCCGAGCTGCCCTGCAATTAGTCTTCCGACGAATTCATCTCACCACCGCGCAACCGAAACGCGAGAGGCAGACGGTCCGCGGACTACTCTAGTATAGGTTAGTAATCGCGTGCCCCTAAAAAGACGCGGCGAAAAGAGCCCGAAGCCGATCGCCGATTCGAGCTAAACCCCGCCGCCGTAGCATCTTCCCCGTGCGATCGCGGCGAATGGGGCAAACAGGCGCGGGTTTGTTTAGACCAGCAGCCGAGCTACTTCTTTGCTTCGCGGAAACAAGGCGATGCCGACAGGGTGAAGATCACAATCTCTTCGCCGGTGGTCGTGCTGATGTCGTGGTGCAAGCTCACCACTTTGACGCCGGTGGCCTTCTCAATCATCGCTTCCATCACGGGACGCGCCGTTTCGATCAGGTGGCTGCGGACTTGTTTCAGCAAGTCTCTTCCCTTGGCCGCCGCGAGTGCCTTAACCAGATGTTGTTCGGCCTCGGTGAGGACGCCCTGCAGGCGGACGACGAGGAGATCGCCGATCAGGTGTGTGTGAATGTCTTTCGGCCCGCGACCCATGTAATCCTGCTCGAAATCAGTGATTACTTCGCAGACCGCGGATTCGATCTCTCCTTGCGTTTTCATAAAAACCTCGCGCGAGTCCAAATTTCGGCTCGAAGGCCCGCGGCTGCAATCTCCGCGTCGCAACGGGGGGAAATCCATCAGTTCTCAAGCGCGACCTGACGGACATAATTCCGAGCGCGAAGGTGAAGTCCGAAGGATCGGTGTTTGCCTTCCCCATAAAAAGCAATATAATTCACCTGTCTGCAGAGGCAAGAAATGAGCGTCTGGCCTCGAAAGACGTCGTCGGATGACTAGATAAAGGGCAGCCCGGTTGGGCCGGGGAGCCCGTTGACGAGTAAACCGACGTGGTCGAACACCTGTGGGTGTTCCGCCACGTCGGTTTTTTGTTTTCCGTGGCGCAGCGCGATCGCAACTGCTCGGGATCAATCCGATGAACGGCCCCCGTTCAACGATGGCACACCAAATCGCCGAAGTGGCCAGAGCCTTTCAGGAACAGCGAACGGGCCACGTGCCGCAATCGGTCGCGGTGGTTTTGCGGGATGACACGCTCGTCATCACGCTGCACGGCGCTTTGTCGCCGGCTGAAAAGGATTTGGCCCGGAGTCCGGAAGGGGCTGCTCAGGTGCAAGAGTTTCATCGGCAGTTGTTCGCCAACGCCTCTGACTCTCTGCGACAAGCGATCCAGAAAATCACGGGCGTGAAGGTGCGCGAGACGGCTGCCGAAGTCAAGGCGACGACGGGCATCGTCGTGCAGGTCTTCGCGTCGGGCACCATGGTGCAGGTCTTCCTGCTGGCTCGAAGCGTTCCGGCGGACAACTGGAGCGGGAACGGAAGCCGCGATTAGCGATCACACGGGAGGTTTTGCGGTGCTGGTCTTCACCAGAAAAAAAACGGGATCGATTACCGTCGGACATTTTTCGTGAAGGGAATTTTATGGGATTGATTCTGCTGATCATCGTATTTGTGCTGCTGCTGGGTGGACTTCCCAGATGGAATCACTCGCGCAACTGGGGCTACGGCCCCAGCGGAGTGCTGACCTTGGTGTTGGTCGTGCTGCTTGTTCTGATCTTGATGGGGCAGATCCCGCGTGGTTTCTGACGAAGGAAGTCCGAAGCATCGTTGTTTGCTTTCCTCACGACGAACACTATAATTGTGGTGTCTGAGGAGGCAAAAAGACTTCTGGCCTCGAAAGACGTCGTCGGATGACTAGATAAAGGGCGACCCGGCCGGGCTGGGGAGCTCGTTGACGAGTAAACCGACGTGGTCGAACACCTGTGGGTGTTCAACCACGTCGGGTTTTTTTTGGCCGTTGGACCACGAAAGCATAAGAAGTTTTCAACTGGAGGAAACATGACCAGGCCATTTCACGCGATTGCCGGAACATTGCTGCTGGGCTGCACGCTGCTCGGCGGACCTCGACCCGCTCTTTGCCAACAGCGCAACGAGAGCAGCAGCGGCGCGCGGGTTGAGTCGAATCAACGGACGGGGGCTCCGGGCTCATCCACGAACATTCTCCGCGGCAGCATGATGATCGGATCAGCCGTGAACTTTCAGGGTGGATCATCGCTCGGAAAAGTCACCGATTTCGTGATCAACGACGGCGGCTGCGTCCAATACGTGGTCGTGAGTTACCAGAACCGCTTCGTACCGGTGCCGTGGATGGCGGCGACGTACAATTCGGCCGACCGCAGCTTGATGTTGGGAATCGACCAGGCCCAGCTCGGCCAGATACCGACGTTCGGCCAGTACAGCGAGCTTTCCAACGCCCAGTTTGGGCAGAAGGTCAACACGTTTTTCAAAGTCAACTCCCGCACGTCCGAACAGCGCGCGAATAAGCCCGTGTCGGACGATCAATCGAGTGCGAGTAAGCAGGGCGGCCAAACGGAAAACCAAGGCCAAAAACCTGCTGCCGGAACAAACCCGTCAGCCGACAACAAGCCTCAAGGCGAAAAGCGGCCAGCCGCTGCCGGTGAGAAACAAGCGGCGCCGCGCAAGACCCACGGCTAGTGCCCCAACGCGGGCCTTGTTTTGCCTCAACGACTGAACGCACCCATTCGAAAGGAATCTTTTCATGTCAACGTCAACAATCACACGGACCGCCGCCGAACATCTGAGCGAACCCATCATCCCCGCGACGCGCGGCGCGACACAAGCATTCAGCACGGACCGCAAGAACCCGCTGGCCCTGGACGCGACGGCAACCGCCGCCAGCGTCGACAACTTGAATCAGCTGCTGGCCGACACGCTCACGCTGCGGGATTTATACAAGAAGCATCATTGGCAGGCTTCGGGGCCTTCGTTCTACGTCATGCATTTGCTTTTCGACAAGCACTTTGAAGAGCAAGCCAAACTCGTCGATCTGGTCGCCGAGCGGGTGCAAACGCTGGGCGGCATCACGATTGCCATGGCTCCGGATGTCGCGGAAGCCACTCTCATTCCGCGTGCTCCCAAGGATCGCGAAGACACAGCGACTCAAATCGCACGCTTGCTTCAGGCCCACGAAGTCATCCTCATGGAAGCCCGGGCGATGGCCCGAGATTCCGCAGCCAGCGGGGATCTGGGCACCAATGACATCATTGTCTCCGACGTCATCCGCACCAACGAGTTGCAGGTGTGGTTCCTTGCTGAGCACCTGCAGTGAACGCGACGGAACCGCGAGACGACGGACAGAAGAGAAGTCGGCAACAGGACAATCAAAATGGAATCAAAGTCATCCGGTAAGCACCGGCAACAGCCCGAGCCGGAGGGCGCCCATTTGTTGGTCGTGATCGACCATCGCGAGGCCCGGATCTACAAGACCGAACTCAAGGGGTCCGTGCCGGAACGGATCACGCCGTTTGACCCGCATGGATTCGGCCGGTACCTGCATAGCGTCACGGACGATTCCAACGGCCAGCGCAAGCCCGAGCGCAAAAGTTTCTACGAGGCGGTTGCCAAGACGCTGAAAGGCGCGGGACAGATTGTGCTCTTCGGAACCGGCACCGGTGCGAGCAGTGCCATGGAGCAGTTGATTGCCGATCTGAAGCACCATCATGCGGACGTGGCCAAACACATCGTCGGCTCAGTCGCGGTAGACGAGCACCACTTGACGGAAGGTCAGCTGCTGGCCCGCG
>CAYWOV010000226.1:0-3718 GCA_964459965.1 uncultured Planctomycetaceae bacterium
GCGCTCTTTGCCGTCGTGCTGTGCTCGCTCACGTTGGGTTACGAAAGTAACGACGACGTTGGCATGGCGCACATCGCGTCGGGATTGTTGACCGGAAATCCCTCTCAAGAGCTCGTCTTTACAAATATCCTCATCGGCTCGGCGCTCAAGCATCTTTATCAATGGTCGGACCGCGTCAATTGGTACACGTTTTATCTGTTGGCGAGCCACTTCGCCGCGATGACCGGCCTGTTGTACGCCTTTCTGCGGATTCGATGTTCGTTAGCGTCGGTTGCTTTGCTTTGCCTGCTCTTCCTGCAGTACGAAGTGGGCCTGCTTGTCTGGCTGCAATACACCTCCGTTGCCGCTATCGCGGGGATCGCAGGCTGTTTGCTGCTGACGGGCTTGCCAACCGGCAATGAGAGACCTTCTTGGCTGGCAACCGGTTACGGGGGCAGTCTCATCGTCTTGGCCGGGCTTATTCGATCGGACGGCCTCTTCTTCGGTTTAATTATCATCGCGCCGTTTCTCGCCGATCGCTTCGTCCGTGCCGGCCGATGGCATCCCGTGATCACCGTGGGCGCTTTCCTGGGCATCGTGCTTGCGGCGATCGCATTCAACGAGTGGCATTATCGGAGTGACCCGCGGTGGCGGGAGTACCGCATCGTCAATGCCGCGCTCGTTCCTGTTCTCGACACGCAGAGCATCGAGTACAACGAGCACACCCGCGCGTTCTTCGAAAGCCTGGGATGGAGTGCCGCCGATTGGCAAATGATGCGTTCGTGGTTTTTCGCTGATTCCAATGTCTTCACGGCGGAACGCATGCAGGAGATGGCGGCTCACTTTCGGGAATCAGGCTGGCGGCGCCCTCACACGTGGAGCTATCTCGAGAACCGCCTTTCGCCGTTGAGCGTCTTTGAGCGAATCACCTACGCGAATATGCTGCTGGCGTTCTTGCTTTGTGGTGGACGGCGATTGCGACTGGTTCTTCTGGGAGGATGCCAAGGTCTGTGGGTCTTGATGATTCTGTTCCTCTTGGCATCCTACTGGAAGATCGAATCGCGCATTGCGATGCCGGCGGCGTTTGGATTGGGGATCATCGTATTCGACCTCGTGCTCGAAGCGGCACGCGAACGAGCGCAGTCGAACCAAAGGATGGCGCCCGCCTGGATGCCGCGGTGGATTTGGGCGGCCTGCATCGTCGCGGTTTTAATCTGTTATGGCTGGGCCTCTTTTCGAATGGCCAGCCGAAATTGGGCGCTCAGCGATTTCAACCGACGCTCGCAGACCGCGTTTCGGTCGCTGGTGCAAACAGTCATCGACCGTTACGCGGACAAGGATCCGGACGCAATCTTCTTCAATTGGGGATCCGCATTCCCTTTCCAACTCACGCCCCCCTTCGACACGAACCGGCAAATCTCGCGGCTGCAGATCGTTCCGCTCGGTTGGAACCAGCTTTCACCGCTTTTTGATCAGCGTTTGCGATCACTGGAAATTACGGATCTCCCGCGGGCCATGTATGAGAATCCCCATGTTTATTTCTTCATGCCGCCGACCCGCATCGAAGTTCTGGAGCGGTTCGTCAAAGAGCACTATCGGCAGGACGTCGTTCCTAAACTCGTCGATCGACTGGGGGTGGGCAACGGGAACCAATCGGTTCGCAGCGATCTGGACGTTTATGTGGTCCAGATGACAACGCGAGCGAATTCCACAAAACCGCAATGAATTCAAGACATGCGACGCCCCGATTCGCCGGCGAAAGGGCCAATTGAGAGGGTGTGACGTGCAGGATACTATGGAAGATCCATCGACGGAGATTGCCCTCAAGCAGCCTCGTTTTACCGATCAAAGCCAGAAAGACAGGCGGGACGCGTGCCGATTGCCGACGACGTTCAAATGGGCGAAGGAGTCGTGATTGCGCATCCGGAGTTGGTGAACCTTTACGGCTGCCGGATCGGCGCGGCAACGAAGATCGGGCCGTTTGTCGAAATCCAAAGGAATGTGACCCTCGGGGCTCGCTGCAAGGTCGGCTCGCACACCTTTATCTGCGAAGGAGTCGAAATCGGCAACGACTGCTTCATCGGCCATCACGTCTGCTTCATCAACGACCGGCATCCGCGGGCGGTCACGCCCGATGGGCGGTTGCAGACAGACGAGGATTGGAAGGTCATTCCAACACGCGTCGATTCGGGTGCCTCAATCGGATCGGGCGCGGTGATCCTCTGCGGGATTACAATTGGATCGGGGGCTCTGATCGGTGCGGGGGCCGTGGTTACACATGACATTTCCGCCGGCCACGTCGTGGCCGGGGTGCCCGCGCGGTTTTTGTACCAGTTTGACAGCGACGCGATGCCGCCAAGATGACGACCCAGAACAAAAAGACGGTTCCCTTCCTCGATATCCCGGCCGAAAACGCCAGCATTTGGGCAGAACTCGAGGAAGCGATCAACAAGGTCGCATCCCGGGCCGAGTTCATTCTTGGACCGGCGGTCGACCGGTTTGAAGCGGCCTTTGCGACCTATCTCGGAGCCGCGCACTGCGTGGGACTCAACAACGGCACGTCGGCCCTGCATTTGGCCCTGCAGGCCTGCGACGTCGGTCCGGGAGACGAGGTGATCACTACGCCTCATTCCTGGATCAGCACAACCTGGGCGATCAGTTACGTTGGTGCAACGCCGGTTTTCGTCGACATCGACTCCGTGACGTACACACTCGACCCGGCGCAGGTGGAGCGGGCCATTACACCCCGCACGCGAGCGATCCTGCCCGTGCATCTCTACGGCCAGAGCTGCGACCTGGAACCCCTGATTCACCTGGCCGAACGGCACAACCTCTTGTTGATTGAAGACGCCGCGCAAGCGCACGGGGCCGTTTACAACCAGAAACAGGTCGGCACACTGGGCCGAATCGGCTGTTTCAGTTTCTATCCAGGAAAAAACCTTGGCGCCTTTGGCGAAGCGGGAGCGGTCGTCACCGACGACGAGCATTTGGCAGCGCGAATTCGCCGACTTCGCGACCACGCTCAGGATGGCCGACATCGCCACGTCGAAATCGGTCACAATGCGCGGATGGAAGGCATCCAGGGCGCCGTGCTGGAAGTCAAGCTGCGGTACCTCGACTCCTGGAACGCGGCTCGATCTCGCCACGCCCGAAAGTATTGTGAGTTACTCGGTGATGTCGCAAATCTGCAACTCCCCGCCTGTCCGCGGCCGACCGGTCACGTTTGGCATTTGTTCGTCGCACTCGTAAATGGCGTGGATCGAAGCTGGCTGCAAAGTCAGTTGGCCGAACGCGGAATTTCGGCCGCCGTTCATTATCCGATCCCCATTCCGTTTCAGCCGGCGTACGCGCACTTGGGTTATCAACGCGGTGATTTTCCGGTGACTGAGGATGTCATGGGACGCTGCCTCTCGCTGCCGATGTTCGCCTCGCTACGCGATGAGCAGATCGAATTCGTCGCCTCCACGATCAAAAATCTGTTGGGCAACGACAGCACACGAATCAGCACGACGGGTCCTGCAAAAGAGACGGCGAACCGGCCATGAAACTGGAGGGCAAAACCGTCTTGGTCACCGGCGGAGCCGGCTTCATCGGCTCGCACCTGGTCGACGCGCTTGCCAACTGCCGCGTTCGCGTCTTGGACGATTTTTCGACCGGGCGCAAGTCAAATCTTACCGACGCCTGCCAGCGCTCGGGCGTGACATTGACCGTAGGCGACATTCGCGACCGCGATTGTGTC
>CAYWOV010000226.1:3818-5759 GCA_964459965.1 uncultured Planctomycetaceae bacterium
CCAGCGCTCGGGCGTGACATTGACCGTAGGCGACATTCGCGACCGCGATTGTGTCGCCAAGGCTCTCGAAGGTGTCGAAGCCGTGTTTCACCTCGCCTGCCGCGGCGTGCGACACAGCATTGGCAAGCCGATCGAGAATCATGAGGTGAACGCGACCGGCACGCTGGTGCTGCTTTCAGAGGCTCGCCGGGCGGGCGTCCAACGGTTCGTCCACGTCTCGTCGTCGGAGGTCTATGGGACGGCACGGCAAGTCCCAATGGATGAACTCCACCCGACCCTTCCGGAGACGGTCTACGGCGCCTCGAAGCTAGCTGGCGAATGTTACGCACGCGCGTATTGTCAAACTTACGGGTTCCCAACTGTCGTCATCCGTCCGTTCAACAATTTTGGGCCCCGCAGCCATCACGAAGGGGACTCGGGCGAAGTTATTCCTCGGTTTGTTGTCTGGGCCATGAACGGCAAGCCGCCCGTGATCTTCGGCGATGGAAGTCAGACGCGGGACTTTCTTTACGTGGAAGACACGGCCTATTGGTTGTGTCGGGCGGCCGAGTGCGACGATCTGGTGGGACAGACAATCAATCTCGGTTCGGGCGAGGAGACGGCTATCCGCTCCTTAGCCGAGATGGTTTACGACGAAGTCGCCAAAACTCGAATTGCCCCCGAATTCCATCCCCGGCGTCCGGGCGACGTCGATCGCCATCGGGCCGACGTCACGCTGGCGCAGAAAAGACTCGGCTTTCGCCCTCGTTTCTCGCTTGCCGAGGGGATCCGTCGAGTGGCGCGCTCGTTTCGCGAAAAGCCGGAAAACGCCGCCGCCTTGCTCGACCAAATGCCGACCGTCAATTGGACCCCCACGCGCAGCGATGAACCGGTCGTCTCAGGTGTCTCCGCGCACCGAAAGATCCCAATCACTATTCCTCTACTGGGCCGGGAAGAGGAAGAGGCCATCGCATCGGTCGTTCGCACCGGGTGGGTGGCCCAGGGACCGCGGGTGGCCGAATTCGAGCGGCTGGTGGTCGAGTATTGCGGAGTGCGCGAGGCAGTCGCCCTTTCGAGCTGCACGGCTGCCCTGCATCTTTCACTGCTGGCGCTGGGAATTGGCGCCGGCGACGAGGTCATTTGCCCCTCGATGTCCTTCATCGCGACGGCGAACGCCATTCGCCATGCCGGGGCGACGCCAGTTTTCGCGGACGTCGACGCGAGAACTTACAACCTCAATCCGGACGCCGTCGAAGCCGTCATCACCCCGCGAACTCGAGCCATCCTGCTGGTCCACCAGATCGGTCTGCCGGCCGATATTGACCGCTTTCAATCGCTTGCGGCGAAACACGGGCTGAAAATTGTCGAAGACGCGGCCTGCGCGTTGGGAAGTCGCTATCGCGGCCGGCCGATCGGCGGGCATTGCGAGATGGCGTGCTTCAGCTTCCATCCCCGCAAGCTGATCACGACCGGCGAGGGCGGGATGATTACCACCGACAACGCCGCCTATGCCAACACGCTACGGCTCCTTCGTCAGCATGGAATGAGCGTTCCTGACACGGTTCGCCATTCGGCGAGCCAGGTCATCACCGAGTCGTACCTCTTTGTGGGCTACAACTACCGCATGACCGATCTCCAGGCGGCGATGGGGATCGAACAAATGAAGCGGCTGGATGAAATCCTTCGCCGCCGCCGCGAATTGGCGGCCCGCTATCGTGAGGCTCTCGATCACCACCCCTGGTTGCGGCCGCCGCATGTGCCTGATTACGCCGAGTTCAATTATCAGAGTTATGCGGTCCAATTGACCGCGGAAGCGCCGATGAGTCGCGACGAATTGATGCAGCGGCTGTTGGATCAGAAAATTGCCACGCGGCGGGGCATCATGCTCTCGCATACTGAACCAGCCTACGCCGGCTATTCGGTCGCCAAATTGCCCCAATCCGAGGCCGCAAGTTCACGGTC
>CAYWOV010000227.1:0-5748 GCA_964459965.1 uncultured Planctomycetaceae bacterium
GCGCCGTGCGGTTCGTTGAGCTGGTTCCATTGACCTTGCCCGTCTGATAGCTCGGTTGGGCTTCAAACTGGCTGACTCCGCCGCCGGTACCGGACCACGCACTTTCGGCTTCGTAGGTTCCGCCGTTATTCAGGTCGAGTGTGGTCCCGCCAACGGCGACCACGTTCGGCGAATAGGCCGGGTACAAAGCGGGCTCTCCATAGTCGCCGGCACTGGCAAGGAACGTGACGCCTTGATGACCCGCGGGAGTTGTGAAGCTCGAGTCGAAATTCTGCTCGCCGTTGAATTCACTACTGCCCCAACTATTGGAGACGGCTGAAACGGCGGGCGTTGCCGCGGCAGTCTGCTCGGCCGTCAACAAGTCGGAGTAGGAATCCGAATTGGCTTCGAACAAGATGATGTTGGCCTGGGGCGCGATGGAATGTGCCCATTCCACGTCCAGCGACTCCTCGACGTCCCAGCCACCCGGCGTTGAGTTCGGAACTCCCGATAGATTCGTCCCGCCGGTCTGATTGAGCACTTGAAACGTCGGTAAACCGCTGCCGTTGAATTGCGGCAGACCGAACGTACTGCTGAAACTGTTGGCGTCGGCGACGATGTTGGGATCGTTGTATGCATCGACGATGGCAATCGTCTGGCCGGCGCCCGTGCCTTTGACACCTCCAAACGAAATCAGGTTGACCCCGTATGCGGCCTCCATCTGAGCCGGGTCGATCGGCGCGACCGGCGCTGGTTGCGCGGTGCCGGAGATCGCTTGCTTAGCCGCGGTCTTGCCAGGGGTCGACTCGCGACCCTCAATAATGAAGGTGGGATGGGCTACCAAACCCGCCGTGGCAACCGGAGCGGCGGTGAGCAGAACGCGCTCTTCGAGAGTTTCGGCAGCGGATCCGCAATCCCGCGTTTGCTGAAAGTCGATGCGTCGTCCGTTGCGTCGAGAAGTTCGCTTAATCCTTTGTCGCTTTCCCCGAGAGTTGTTCAAGCGCCTTAAGAACGACTGAAACGGGTTCGACAACATGCAGACATACTCCAAGACAAGAAAAAGACACGGCCGCAATCGCTTTGTCGGCGATCAAATACCAAACGGGAATTTTTTCCCAGCGATGTTTCTCAAGACGTGTTCATTGATTGTGGCCCGCAACTTGATGCGAACTAGCAATATGGCCGATCCACGTCGCCATCGCAATCGAAATCTGCCAAGTTAACCGAGTTCTATTCGAATCCTGCGTGTGGCAAATAATTGACCTCCTGGCGATTTCTTAGCGGTGTGCAATTGCAGCGTGCCAATCGTGACGGCAGTCTTCCGCTGACTCCATGGAGAGAGGCAGCGGGCCGTTAGAGGCCGTCTTGCCGGCTTTGGCCGTATTGCCTACAATCCCGGCCCTTTTGGATCGGACAAGGATGGTCCGTTCACCTCTTCGTTTTCCTAAGCATCTCGTTCTTGCATTTGCGGTTCTCGTGCTGAGCGTGTGCGGCTTGGAGTTCGGCCTGCATTTACATGATGCATGCCTTCTAAGCACCGGCAGCTACAGCGACCGGAATGCCTGCGCGCCCTCGTGGACGGTGCACCACTTGCTGAAACCCGATGTGCGCATTACCTCCAGCGATCCCGACACGGGGGCTGAATTTTCGTGGAGGACCAACAGCCTCGGACTGCGGGGCACTGAAATTGAGATTCCAAAGCCGGTTGGCACGTACCGCATCGTTTGCCTCGGCGATGATTCGACGTTGGCTCCGGAGACAGTTCCTTCTGAGACATTCTGCTTCCGTCTGCGTGAAATCCTCGCACCGGCCAGCCCGATGGAAATTGAGGTCATCAATGCGGGTTGTCCGCAATATGGCCCGTTGCTTTCGCTCCTGTTGCTCAAACATTCGCTCTTGGGTTTGGCGCCGGACCTGGTCATTTGCAATTTCGACATGTCCGACATTGCCGACGACCATCGGTGTCGTCGGTCGGTGCGGATGAAAGGCTCACAACCGCTCTATTGCCCGCATCCGGAGCTCGAACGCCAGCGAACCACCGCCGAGAGGCTGTGGGTCGAGAGACTCCTGATGTGGCAGCACGCCAAACACGGCCTGGCATACCTGATCGGAAGCGAGGATCGACCCGAGGATAGCCGCGATATCGACGCGCTGCAGGGAACATACGCCTGGCTGCGAGATGATCCGCCTGACTGGTCGGTCTACATCGATCAAACTCTCGACGTGATCGGCCAGATCAACCAGGTGTGCCGGCGATCCAATTGCCAGTTTGTCCTTTCGGCCGTTCCCTCTCCGTGGCAGATCTCGGGCGAGGCCTCCGCTGGACCGGGAGTGCGCATTCGAGTTGGTATTGAGGAACACGCAATTTTCAAAAGCCGGCTGCCTTGCGAAACCCTTTCGGCGTACTCGCGAAAGCAGGGCATCCTCTTTTGCGATCCATCGACGGTTTTTGTTCGAGTGAAGCAACCGGAACGCCTGTATCGACACAATGCTGCTCGCTTTTCAGCGACCGGACACGAATTGTATGCTCGCGTCTTGGCACGATTTATCGAGCAAAGCGTCTCCGGACCTTGGGGCTCGGGTCGGTCGTTCAGGAGTGGTGCCGGGGGTCGGATCTCGGCCGTCGGAGCGCCGCCAAATTCGAGAGAACTGCATTCGCACGCGATTCGCCAATCAGGATTTAGCCAAGATGGACAATCACGTCCCTCGGATCCGAGTGACGGGATGTCAAGCGCTCGAAAGACACCCGACGGATTGTCCGAAGAACGCACCTCCGAATTTCAGCATCAATCGGAAGGTGCGAATCCTGAATTCGAGCGATCGTCCGTAGGGCAAAAAGACAGTGAGCGGGGAGAAACGCGATGAGCCAGTATGAGACGACGGTTCGCTATTTCGACCGCGCCGCCGCACTGATGGGGCTCTCCAAAAACATGCAGGCCCTGCTGCTCACTCCGGAGCGCGAATTGAAGGTCCAGGTGGCGCTGGAACGTGATAACGGGGAAATCGCCACCTACATCGGCTACCGGGTACAACATGATAGCGCGCGGGGCCCCATGAAAGGGGGGCTGCGCTTCCATCAAGAGGTTGATGCCGACGAAGTTCGTGCCCTGGCCACCTTGATGACGTGGAAAACAGCCGTGGTCAACATCCCCTATGGGGGAGCCAAAGGCGGAATCGGCGTCGATACCCACGAACTGAGCCAAGGAGAACTGGAGCGGATCACACGGAAATTCGTAGACGCCACACACGATATCATTGGGCCTGATAGCGACATCCCGGCACCCGACATGGGGACCAACGCTCAGGTTATGGCTTGGTTCATGAACCAATATCAAAAATACCACGGCTTTAACCCGGCCTGCGTGACCGGAAAGCCGCTGGAACTGCACGGTTCAGAAGGCCGCGAGGAGGCCACCGGCCGCGGCGTGGCAATCCTGACCTCCGCCTTCTTGCAGCGACTGAAGCAAAACGTGGAGGGCGCGACGATTGCACTGCAGGGTTTCGGTAACGTCGGCACTTACACCGCACAATTCCTACACGCCAAGGGGGCAAAAATCGTCGCCATCACCGATCAATACGGTGGGATCGGCAACCGCGAGGGAATCGATATTCCGGCATTGCTGCAATATACGCGAGAGCACGAGACTGTCAGAGGTTTCCAGAACTTGACGCCGATGACCAATGAAGAGCTCTTGGCCTCAGCCGTGGATGTCTTGATTCCGGCCGCGTTGGGCGGCGTGCTCACAAAGCAGAACGCGAGCGACGTTCGGGCCCGGTTTATCGTCGAGGCGGCAAACAATCCAACGGCGATGGAGGCGGACGAAATCTTCGAACAGCGGAAACTCCCTGTGCTTCCCGATATCCTGGCAAACGCCGGAGGGGTCACTGCCAGTTATTTTGAATGGGTGCAGAATCGCCAGCATTTCCGCTGGGATCTGGCCCGCGTGCGGACAGAGCTGGACCGAATTTTACTAGAAGGCTTCGAGAAGGTCTGGAAGATCGCTGAGGACAAGAAAGTTTCGTTGCGCACGGCGGCCTATTTGCTGGGAATTGGACGAGTAGGCCGCGCCACAGTTCTGGCCGGCATTTCCTGACGCTCCATAACCACTTAAATTGCCGGGGCGAGTGCCTTGGCCTTTGAATCCGTTCTTCGACGAGCGGAGACACATCCGCCGCTGTCGGGGGGCGGAGACACCCGCCCCCATGGGATTACCAAACGAGAAGGGCCAATGACCAATCCAAGCGCTGCGGCATGTCCCATCTTTCAGGGGTTCACGGTTGAGGAATACGAGCAGGTTCTGGCTTTATTGAGCCAGGAATCGTACGCCAAAGGCAACGTGATCATCGACGAGGGAAAGTCGAAGCAAGACCTTTGGATCGTTGTGCAGGGAAGCTGCGAAGTGGTCAAGATGAACAAGAGCAAGTCTCAGAAGCAACTGGCCACGATTGAAGCGGGCGCGGTGTTCGGCGAGATGTCGTTCTTCCAGAAGGCACCCCACTCGGCGACGGTTCGCGCCCTGTCGGCCGTCAAGGTCTTGCGGTTGACTCGCGAGAATTTTGAAAAGTTGCAAATGCAAGCTCCGGCGGCCGCTTACAAGATCGCTATGAGTGTCCTCGCGGTGATGGCCCAGCGCATTCGCCGCATGGATGATTGGATCTGCGATTTCGTCGAACGATCCGAGGCACCCGATCACCGCGAAGAATGGCATGATTTCCGGTCTAAACTGTATGCCGACTGGCAGTTTTGAAGCCGCGTTGACAGCAATTTCGGGTTGGCCGATACTTCAGATATGAACGTTTCTTCAGGTCTCGAAGCGCCGCTGACGGTCGACCTGGCGGCTTACGCCCGCGATGTCGCCAACCGCGCCCGGGCTGCGTCGAGACAGCTTACAATCGCGACGGGAGCCCAAAAAGAGGACTGGCTACGGCGTGCGGCAGCGCTGGTTCGCAATCGGGAAGTAGAACTCCTCAAGGCAAATGAAGCCGATTGCGCGGCGGGTCACGACAGCGGTTTGTCACCGGCCTTGCTCGATCGCCTCAGGTTGACCAAGTCGCGACTGGAAGGGATTGCTTGCGGACTGGAAGAGGTCGCCGCGCTGCCGGAACCGGTCGGAGAAATCATCGACAGCAATGTCCGTCCGAATGGCTTGCTGGTCACGCGCGTACGCGTTCCGCTCGGTGTCGTATTCTTCATTTACGAATCTCGGCCGAATGTCACGATTGACGCCGCGTCGTTGTGCGTGAAAAGCGGCAATGCCGTCATTCTGCGTGGCGGAAAGGAAGCCCACCAAAGCAATCAGGCACTCGGCGCACTACTGAGCGAAGCCCTCGAAGCCGCCGGACTTCCTCGGGATGCAGTACAACTCGTTCGAACGACGGATCGCGAAGCAGTCGGTCACTTTCTGAGACTGCACGAACAGATCGACGTCGCCATTCCGCGCGGCGGCCGCTCGCTGATCGAGCGCGTGGTTGCCGAGGCGACGATGCCTGTCCTCAAGCACTTTGACGGGATTTGCCACGTCTATGTCGATCGGTCGGCGGACTTCGAAATGGCCGAACGGATCATTATCAACAGCAAGTGCCAAAGGCCCGGTGTCTGCAACGCGGCCGAATCGCTCCTGGTGCATCGCGACGCGGCCTCCGCGTTCCTGCCGCGGGTCGCACGGAGTTTGCACGAGAGAGGCGTCGAGTTGCGGTGTTGCAAACGTTCAAGGGCACTGATTCCCAACGCGCGGCCTGCAACGGACGACGATTTCAGGACCGAGTTTC